>JANNBG010000387.1:0-2523 GCA_031385205.1 Rhodobacterales bacterium | reverse complement strand
CGCCCCCGCGCCGTTGTTGCAAACACATAATCGCAATCCGCAATCGCCGCTTTCACATCCGCAAACAGCCCTGCGTTATCCAGTACCCGCCCCGCACCCGACGCCATCGCCACCGCCCGCTCGTTGGGCCAGCCGTCACGCGGCGCCACCACCCGCATCCGTTCCAACCCGAAATTCAGCATCGCCCGCGCCGCAGCCCCGACGTTTTCACCCATCTGCGGGCGCACAAGGATCATCACGGGTGGGGTCATTTCAGCCATTGGTCACTCCTCCAGGTGCCCCCAGATAGCCCTGCCCCGCCCCATGGCCAAGCCCCGTTTTCGCGGCTATACGCACACGCAACGCCCGAAAGGTTTCGATATGTCCGACGCTGACCGCCCCCAGATCACCCTCATCACCCCCCCGGTCTTTGATCTGGACATCTTCCCCGCCCAACTCGCCGCCGTGCTGGACAATGTCGATATCGCCTGCCTGCGCCTGTCACTTGCCAGCAAGGATGAAGACCACATCGCCCGCGCCGCCGATGCCGCCCGTGTGGTCGCCCATGCCCGCGACGTGGCCATCGTGATCGACCGCCATGTGCTGATGGTCGAACGCCATGGCCTTGACGGCGTGCATCTGCCCGATGGCGCGCGTCTGGTGCGCAAGCTGCGCAAGGATCTGGGGCCCGATGCCATCATTGGCGCCTATTGCGGCATCACCCGGCATGAAGGCATGAACGCCGCCGAGGCCGGGGCGGATTATGTGGCCTTTGGCCCGGTTGGGGCCACCCCTTTGGGTACGGGTGAACAGGTGGAGTTCGACCTGTTCGAATGGTGGTCCGCCGTGATTGAAGTGCCGGTGATCGCCGAAGGCGCACTCACCGTGGCCCTGGTCGAAAAGTTCGCCCCTGTCGCCGATTTCTTTGGTGTAGGCGACGAAATCTGGGGCACCGACAACCCCGTGGCCACCTTGCGCGCCTTGCTGGCACCTTTGGGTTAACCACCGGGGTGCGCTGACCGCACCTGTGCCTCACAATACGCCGCCAAATCCTTGCGCCCCGCAAAATCCGCCACCCGCACGGGCGCATGAAACACCACCTCCACCGCGCCCTGTGGTGCTGTGGCCAGCGTCAGCAACAGATGCGGCGCGAAATCCATATCGCCCCACCAACCGTAATACCGCGCATCCTGACCGCGCGGCGCATGATAGATCACCGTCACGGGCTGCACTTGCAGGTCATGCTTCACATCCGCTGTAAAGAACGCCTCGAACAGCGTTGATTTGAAAGGTAAAACCCGCGCTGCATCCGTACTGGTCCCTTCCGGAAAAAACAGCAACTGATGCCCCATCTGCAACCTGTCCGTCAGCACATCCCGGTGCAACTTTGCCTCGGCCACCTTGCGCCGGATGAACACTGTGCCCGTCGCCCGTGCCAGCCAGCCGATGCCCGGCCAGCCCGACACTTCCGATTTCGCCACAAAATACACCCGCTGACACGCGTTCAGCGCAAAAAGATCCAGCCATGACGCTTGATTGGCCACCACCGCCCCCATGCCCACCATTGGCGTGCCCCGCACCCGCAGCGGCAATCGCAGGATGACAAACGCCATGCGGCACACAAACATCGTGATATACGGTGTCACTGGCCTGCGCGCGCCGCACAGCGGCCATTCCACCAACCGCACCAACAGCAAGACAGCCAGGCAACCATAGGTCACCAGCCCCAGCAGCAGCCCGCGCCACACCACGCGCAGCCAGGCCACAGGCCCCAACCGCGCCACGTCCATCGGCACATCCTGCCAATCCATCATCCGGCCCGCGCGTGCTTGCGCAGATAAAACGCCCGGTGCTTTGCGCTCATCTGCACCGTATCCATCACCAGACACACATCTGTCGTGTTAAACGCCACGTCCACCCACGCCCCGTCACCCACATATCCGCCCAACCGCAAATACGCCCGGATCAGCGCCGGCATCGCCGCCATTGCCGCTTTCTTGTCCATCACCCCCGGCAAATCCATCCGCTGAAACCCTGCCGCCCGTGCCTTGACCCTTAACGCAGGCGGCGCCAGATGATGCGCATGCAAATAGGCCAGCGGTTGCCGCAACGGCCCTACATCCGTGCCATGAAAGCTCGCCACGCCGAACAGCACCTCGATCTCCCGCTCCAGCACATAATCCGCCAGCGCGTTCCATAACAGCAGCATCGCTGTGCCGCCCCGATAATCCGCATGCACACAAGACCGCCCCAGTTCCAGCAGCCGCCTGCCCGATGTGCGCAGCGCGCCCAAGTCATATTCACCTTCCGAATAGAACTGCCCCGCGCCCACACGGCCCCCCGGCAACAGACGATACACGCCCACCACATCATCCAAAGCCTCCGCATCCCGCGTCGGATCAATCAGCAAAAGATGGTCATAGTGGCCATCGAAGCGATCCAAATCGCGGTTTTTGCCGCTGCCTTCGCCAATATGGCGAAACGAAATTTCTCGCACTCGTCCCAACTCTTCCAGCAGCGCTGAGCCATGCTCAAGGCGCGCAA
>JANNBG010000382.1:0-5946 GCA_031385205.1 Rhodobacterales bacterium | reverse complement strand
TGTAAATTGAGATTTGGTCGAAGTGGCTGAACAAAAACAGAAATTTTAAAAGGGGAAAAGGATATGACAAGTTTCATTGTTACCGGCGGAGCGACGGCGGCGCAGACGCTCAGTGCATTGGAAACCGGGGTTGTGACCAGTACGGGGGCGCTGTCGACAGGGTTCACTGCGGGTGTCGGTATTACCGGCTATTCACTGTTGACCGTTCAGGGCACGATCAGCTCGCTTGCGGTGGGCGTATTCACGATAACCGGCGCGCAGATTGCCATTGGAACAGGTGGTGTCATCACGGGCAACACTGCAGCATTGGAAATGGTCGGCAACGTCAGTTCAAACACGCTGATCGTGACCAATGCCGGCATCATGTTGGGTGGCATGGGCATCAATTTTACCGGGGAACGCCTCAACCTCAGCAATGCGGGGCAGATCATTGGCTATAATGGCGCGGGGATGCAGATCGATGGCCTTGCCGAGCCAACCTCGATCCGCAACAGCGGGACCATCGAAGGCAACACCTACGGCATCGTGAGCAGTGGCACGATGGCAGAAATCATCACGAACAGCGGCATGATAACCGGGCGCACCGGAGCATTGAGCCTGAACGATGCGGCGTCGGTCATCACCAATACAGGGGTCATGGGTGGCACGGTCTCCCTGAACGGCGGGGCGGACCGTTATGACGGATCGGCAGGCGTGCAGGGCGATCTTTTTGGTGGCGGGGGCAATGATACAGTTTTCGGCGGTGCGGCGGATGATGCGCTGTATGGTGACGATGACATTGACCGGCTGCGTGGCAATGGCGGGCAGGATTCTGTCTATGGCGGGTTTGGCGCGGATACGGTGAACGGCAACGCGGGCGATGATATCGTCAGTGGTGACAATGGCGCTGATCTGGTGGCGGGCGGCGAGGGGGATGACACCATCAGCGGCGGTTCCGAGGCTGACCGCGTCTATGGCGGGTCTGGGGATGATTTTGTTTATGGCGGCGCTGGCCTGTTTGATGACACGCTGTGGGGAGGTGTTGGCGATGACACGCTGTCAGGCAGCACAGGGGTGGATACATTCGTGTTTGCGCGTGGTCAGGGCACGGACCAGATCACGGATTTCACGAATGATGGGGACAGGCTGGACCTGCGGGCGTTTGATTTTACCAGTCTGGCGGCGGTTGTGGCGCTGGCGTCAGCGTCATCTTTGGGACTGCGGATAGATGTGCCGGGCGAGGGGGTGATCTTTGTAGCGGGGCTGACGCTGGCCACGTTGAACGCAACAGATATGCTGCTTTAAGTAACAATTTATCCGCCAAATATCAGGCGCTGGTATATCATGTACAACATGCAACACATCGGAGATTTCAGATGACATCCTTTACCGTAAGCAACGAAGTGACGACGCAACAAACTCTGGGCACAGGCGAAGCGGGTGTGGTGACGAGCACTGGCAATCTGATGACTGGCGGGAGCGTTGCAGTCATTATAACGGATTATGCGTTTCTGAGCGTGTCTGGATCTGTTTATAGCAGCGACACTGCGGTGGATTCCTTGAGTGCAGGATATGTGAACGTCGGCACGACAGGTATTTAAGTGGGATCTGTCACCGCGATCCATTTTGCAGGTAATACCTTTGCCTCAACTGTGAACAACAGGGGCATCATTCACGGCAGCTCTGGGGTTGTCGTAGACAGCGGGTCCTTGATTGTGATGAATGCGGGCGAGATCACCAGCGACGGGGGCAGTGCCGTGACATTGGCGGGCGCAGGTGCCGTGCGCATTTCCAATAGTGGCGACATTTCCGGTGCGCTTTACGGGGTTGTTACGTTGGGCACCACAACGAGCAACATTGCAAATTCGGGCATCATATCAGGTGGCAGCGGGGCGATGTCGCTTTCGAACGGGGTTTCGCGGGTGGTGAACACCGGGCTATTGGACGGACGGGTCAATCCTGGCGGCGGGGCGGATTATTTTAACGGAACAGGCGGCGTGCAAGGCAGCGTTTTTGGCGGGGCCGGCGCGGACCGCATGTCAGGTGGCGCGGGTGAGGACGGGCTGTTTGGCGGCACCGGGGCCGATGTGATGCGCGGCAACGGGGCGGACGAAGTGCTGGATGGCGGCGCGGATGCGGACCAGTTGTTTGGTGGTGCGGGTGATGACAGCCTGACAGGCGGGGTGGGTGTTGATGTGCTGCGCGGGGGCGAGGGCGATGACCGCCTGACGGGCGGTACGCTGGCGGATACATTCGTGTTCACGCGGGGGCAGGGGACGGACCGGGTGACGAATTTCGCGAATAATGTGGATAAGCGGGACCTGCGGGCGTTTGATTTGGGCAGTGTCGCGGCGGTGAAGGCGCTGGCGTCACCATCAGGGTTTGGGTTACGGATTGATGTGCCCGGGGAGGGTGTGATCTTTGTGGCGGGGCTGACGCTGGCGCAATTGGATGCGGCTGACCTGTTGCTTTGAATGGCTGTATTGGAATGAAACGGGGTTCTGCTTTTACAGTACTGTAGGGTAGACACATCATGGAGCAGGGTAATGGCAGAATTTGCAATAACAGGTATCAACGTCACCAGCCAAAATCTTTTGGCCAATGAGTTTGGGATCATTGCGCGGGGAGGTGTTCTGGCCAGCGGGGTTACAATGCAACCGGCCACGGGCAACGCAACCCTGATTGTGCAGGGATCAATTGCAACATCGGGTGCGGCAGTCCTTTTTAACGCAGGGACGGCAGACTCTGTAATCACTGTGGCGCAGGGTGGGTCTATTGCCGCAAGGTACGGGCTTTTGTCATTCGCCGGGCAAGACAGCATTACCTTGTCAAATGCGGGCAGCATTGACGTCACATATGCAGCGGTATTGTTAAATTTCTCGACGCCGGTTTCCATTGTCAATACAGGGCTGATGCAGACTGCTGTGGGCGGACCAATCCCGCTGCTGTCGTACCAGGCGGCGGTTATCAATGTGCAGGGATCCAGCCTGACCCTGAATAATGCAGGTGATATTGTAGGACCGCAGTATGGCATCTTTACGGGGCCATCGACCCAATCATCGATCGTCAATACCGGGTTGATTTCGGCCCAGATTGCCATGGATTTGGGCAGTGCTGCAGATAAGGTCGTTAACGGTGGGACAATCCGGGGGACGGTGAACCTGTACGGCAATGCGGATCTGTTTGATGGGCGCACGGGGCGGCAGATCGGGCTGGTCAGTGGGGGTGTGGGCAATGACACGCTGCTGGGCGGCAATTGGGATGACAGCCTTTCGGGTGGCGATGGCAATGATCTTGTGCGGGGCGGCGCGGGTGATGATGTGCTGCTGGGGGCGGCGGGGCTGGATACGTTTCGGGGCGGCCTTGGCGACGATACGATGACGGGCAGCACGGGGGCGGATGTTTTTGTGTTTCTGCGGGGGCAAGGCACAGATCGGATTACGGATTTTGTGAACGGGGTAGACAGAATCGACCTGCGGGCGTTTGATTTCGCGTCGCTGGCGGCGGTTAGGGGGTTGGCGTCAGCGTCCAGTTCGGGGCTGCGGATTGATGTGCCGGGCGAGGGGATATTGTTTGTGCAGGGGTTGACGCTGGCGACGCTGACGGCGGGGGATGTGTTGTTGTAGGGGTTACATCAACGCCAGAACTTGCTGGGCAAAGGCGGTGTTGGCAAAGGTCATCAGCGATCCGGTGACGGCCAATGTGCGGGCGGCATGCACGGGGTTTGGCTTGTGGCGCACAGCCATGTTCAGCAGGGCCATGCCAATGCTTGGGGCGGGGTCTGCCATAACGGGGGCGGCAGCCGGGGGGGCTGGTGGTTCTGGCAGGGTGGGTGCAACCCACGCGATCAGATCGGCATCGGCCAGCGACCAGACCATCGTATCGATCAGATCAGCGGTGGCGACCTGTCGCGTGCGGTGCCAGAGCGTGGCATCGGGATGGGTGCGGGCGGCAAGGTTATGTTCGATCATGCGGCACAGCCCATCGGCGCGGCGCAGCAAGGGGGTTTGCACGGCATTGGCGCAGGCAGGGCCCGCGGTGATGGTCAGGCAGGCGGCATAGTCAGTGCCGGGGGCATCGGTGATGGCGAGCAGAATGCGCATGTTACCGCATTCAAAAATGGCGACATCTTCGCAATCCCATGCCAGCATCGCGCCATCGCCGGGCAGGCGATCAAGCGCTTCGTCAAGATCGGCCACCAGGCGGGCAAAATTCAGCGGTGGGGCATCCAGATAAAGCAGTTGGGCAATGATCGTCTGGGTCGGAAGGGACATTGGGTTTCACCCTGAGTTGACGCAACCTGAAGGTGCGGTGCGATTGTGGCGGGATTGTGCAGATTGTGTGGAAATCTTGGAAATTTGTCCGAATTTGCCACAAAGACTTTCGCAATCTTGATGGTGCGGCGTTGCGGGCCGCGCGGCCCGGTGCCGAGATCTGATGCGTCTTAGAACCAGCCCAGAACGTTATGGGCAAAGGCGGTATTGGACAAGGACATGAACAGGCCTGTCATAGCCATCAGATGGGCGGACAGGCGGGCATGTTGCTTGGGCGCCGGCACAGAATCGGGTTGCAGGGCGAGCCGGACACTTGCGATGGCCAGACGTTCACGGCGGGTATTGGTCAACCGCGCAGGACGCGTGTGCTGCGCGCTGCGGGCAACCAGGCTGGCGGGGCGTTCGGGGCGGATGTGGCGTTTGTCTGTGGGCATTGACACCGGGCGGTTGTGGCGTGAATGGCCGGCACGGATGCGCGTAGGGCGCACGGGGGATGCCACGGCGGGTGCGGCCAGTTGGGCCAGCGCCTGCGCAAGGCTGTGCGGGGTCAGAATCTGTGGCAACCAGCGCCATTCGGTCAGATCAGCCGGGCAATGATCGGCCACGGCTGTGGCGATGGTCTGACACAGGCCTGCCGCGGCGCGCAGCAAGGACAGGGCAGCATGGCCCACATCAGAGGGGCCGACAGCGACGGTGAGGGTAAAACTGTCTGCGGCTGTTTCCGGCTCTGTCATCGCGACAATGATGCGCACGCCATCGCGGTCGATCATGGCCGTGGTGTCATTCAGCCATTGGGCGTGGCGGACGGATTGGTCTTTGGCATGGCCAAACACCAGGGCGCCTGCATCGCCGATGAGTGTCGAGAAGTCAAAGTCCGGCCAGATCGCATAAGAGAACTGAACGAGGGTAGTTTCAACTGACGGTGTCATGGCGGCTTCTCCGCTGATATTGCACGCCATGGTTGTTTAATATTCGCGTCAAGATTGCGACGCGATTGCGTTCATTTGTGATGCAAAACGGGCAAATGCAGCGGAAAGATGTTCAATGTGGCCGCAAGGAACATGAATTTGACGCAACTAGGAGTAGTTCTTGCATCCCGATGGGCAACTTGCGCGGAATGCGCAACGCCGGTGATTCTGGGTTTTCGAGCGATGCAGGCAGAAAAAAGGCGCGCCTTGCGGCGCGCCCTATGGCAGACTGTGCTGCCGATCAGCAGGAATAGTACATCTGGTATTCGATCGGGTGGGGCGTGTGTTCGTAGGCGTACACCTCCTCCCACTTCAGCGCCATGTAACCCTCTAACTGGTCCTTGGTGAACACGTCGCCAGCCAGCAAGAAATCCATGTCCTTTTCCAGCTCTTGCAACGCCTCACGCAAAGACCCGCAGACCGTGGGGATTGCGGCCAGTTCTTCTGGCGGCAGATCGTACAGGTCTTTGTCGGAGGCCGGGCCGGGGTCGATCTTGTTGCGGATGCCGTCAAGACCGGCCATCAGCAGGGCGGCAAAAGCCAGATACGGGTTGGCGGATGGATCGGGGAAACGCGCCTCGACCCGCTTTGCCTTTGGCGACTCTGTCCACGGAATGCGGACGCAGCCAGAGCGGTTACGGGCGGAATAGGCGCGCAGCACGGGCGCTTCGAACCCTGGGATCAGGCGTTTGTAGCTGTTGGTGGCAGGGTTGGTGATGGCATTC
>JANNBG010000041.1:0-5421 GCA_031385205.1 Rhodobacterales bacterium | reverse complement strand
CTCTGAAGTCCAGCATTTGCAGATGAACTCGTAGGGCGTGAGTCGCTTGAGGGTCTTCAATCGTCGCCCGAAGTTGTAGGCGCTGAGGAAGTCCGCCAGATGCCGCGCGAGCTGGTCGTGGTCGTCGTAGTGGACGCGTTTGACCGTAGCATCCTTGATGGTGCGGTTCATGCGCTCGACCTGGCCGTTGGTCCAGGGGTGCTTTGGTTTGGTTGTCCGGTGCTCGATGCCGAGAGTGGCGCAGGCATACTCGAAGGCGTGCGCCCAGACGGGTTCGCCTTTCGCCAGGGCTTCAGCAACCAGTTGCGCCGCCGATCCGCCCGCGCCCGGCGTGGTGAAATGTGTCCCGTTGTCGGTCAGCACGATGTTGATCCTGTAAGGCACGGCTTCGACCAGATGCTGGAGAAAATCGGCGGCGGTCCTGCGCAGGGCCTTGCGATGAAGTTCGACGAAGGCGAATTTGCTCGTCCGGTCAATGGCCACGAAAAGATAGAGCCTGCCTTCCGCCGTCTGCACCTCGGCAATGTCGATGTGGAAGAAGCCGATGGGATAGGCCTTGAACGTCTTCTTCGCGGGCAGATCGCCGTCCACTTCGGGAAGTCGGCTGATCCCGTGCCGCTGCAGGCACCGGTGCAGCGACGACCGCGTCAGATGCGGGATGGTCGGCTGCAGGGCGTAAAGGCAATCGTCCAGCGGCAACAGCGTATGGCGGCGAAAGGCCACCACCACCGCCGCCTCCTCCGGCGTCAAGACCGTGGACCTCGGCTCCTTCGGCCCGGTCGGGACATCGGCAACCGAGGTTCGGCCCTTCCACTTCGCAACCGTCTTCTGGTTCGTCGGGAAAACGATCCACCGGATCGTTTTCTGACCCTCCTCACTCCCGTAGCGCTTCGACAGCGCCCTTAGGCTCTCTTGACTATGCTGTATCGCGCGACGAACTGCCTCCGTCGTGGTGGCGCTCCCGTGCAGAATTTGTCCCATAGCGCATCCCTCCATGCCGGGGAGAATATTGCACCATCAAAGTCCGGGATCAAACAGCTAATATCGGCCTGAATGCCCGCCCCGCCCGAAGGGTCAGAGCCCGCGATGGACAGGATGTTCGGGATCATGCCGCTCTCCATTCTGCCAGCAGCGCAGCTGTGACCTGCGCAGGGTTGGACGCGCGGGTGACAGCGCTGACCACGGCCATGCCGATTGCGCCCGCACCCTTGACCGCGCGCGCATCGCCTGGCTTGAGCCCGCCGATGGCAAAGACGGGCCGCCCGCTGGCCGCCACGATCTGCGCCAGCCCATCAAAGCCCACGGGGACCGCGTGATCGGGTTTTGTCGCCGTGACCCGCACGGGGCCCACACCGATGTAATCCACACCGGTCGGGATAACGCGGGCCTGCGACAGCGTCTCGACCGACAGGCCCAGGATCATGCCGGGAGGGAGCCGCTTGCGGATGGCGCCTGCGTCGCCATCGCCTTGACCGATATGCAGGCCATGGGCATGCGTCGCCAATGCAACCGCGATGCGGTCATTGACGATCAGCCGAGTACCAAGGGCCTCCATCTGCGGCAGCAGCCGCGCCACCAGCGCGGCCATGTCGGTGTCCGTTGCCCGTTTGTCGCGGATCTGCACCATCGCCGCGCCCCCGCGTGCGGCAGCCAGCGCCTGTTCATGAACAGGCAAGGGCGCGGCGGGGTCGGTGATCACATAGACCGGGCCCATCATGCGCGGCTGACCTTTGCACCACGGGTCAGGTCATCGGGCGATAGGGCGTAAAGCCCGTCCAGAAACGCCACCTGAAAACCTCCGGGCCCCCGCGCGCCTTGCGCTGCATGTTCCCCCGCCAACCCGTAGAATGCCATTGCCGCCACTGTCGCGGGCAAGGCAGGTTGGCTTGCCACAAACGCGGCGATCACCCCGTTCAGCGCGCAGCCCAAGGCCGTGACGCGCGGCATCAGCACCGCGTCCTGTTGCGATGATCCCGGCAAGGGAAAGGATTTCCGACGCGTTCCCCCGGATCACCCTTGGGCGCAGGTCCAAAAGCCCCGCGCAGACATCCTGCCTGAACCGCGTCGCGCCGACGCCCACAGGGTCCAGCACCCAGGGGCGACCATGGGCAATCATGACCTGTGCCGCCATCTGCATCGCGTCCGCCCAGGCCGGGTCGAGCGTGCCGATATTGACACTCAAAGCCTGTGCCAGTGCCGCGAATTCTGCCACCTCTTCTCGCGCATGTACCATTGCAGGGGACGCGCCTGCCGCCAGCAGCACATTGGCCATGATGTTCATCGCCACATAATTGGTGATGTTATGCACAAGCGGCGCTGCTGCGCGCATGTGGTGCAGGTAAATACCGGTGTCTTTCATTGTCTCGCCCCCTCAGCGCAGGGGCCATGACGGACGCCCGCCATGAAAGGCCATTGGGCACCCACCGCGGACTTCCTACGCCAGCATGATCTGGTTCAGGTTCAAAGGGTGCGTCTCAGCCCGGTTGCCCGGACGCCCCTGTCGCAGCGCCATGATCCAATCCATGTGCTGCAAAGTCAAACCACTAAACGTTCCGGCGGCAGGGCACGCGTCAGCCTTCCGGACGCCCGTGCTGCCCTGAAAACGGGAACCGCTGTCGGTGCGACGTGTCCTCTGTCCGACATGATCGCAAAAGGCTATGCCATCGCGGACGCAACGGAGTGGGCGGATGGTTCGGGCAGTGATGATCCAGGGCGCAGGCTCGAATGTCGGCAAGTCGATGCTGGTGGCCGGGCTTGCCCGCGTTTTTGCGCGACAGGGGTTGCAGGTGCGTCCCTTCAAGCCGCAGAATATGTCAAACAATGCCGCCGTCGCCGAAGGAGGCGAGATCGGGCGGGCGCAGGCGTTGCAGGCACGCGCCTGCGGGGTGCAGCCGACCGTGCATATGAACCCGGTACTGTTGAAACCCGAATCTGACACCGGTTCGCAGGTGATCGTGCAGGGCCAACGCTGGGCAACAGTGCGCGCGCGAGATTATGCGGCGCTGAAACCCCAGTTGATGGCACCGGTGCTGGACAGCTTTGCGCGACTGTCGGCCGAGGCCGATCTGATACTGGTCGAAGGCGCGGGCAGTCCGGCCGAGGTTAACCTGCGTGCGGGCGATATTGCGAACATGGGTTTTGCGCGTGCGGCAGGGGTGCCGGTGGTTCTGGTCGGCGATATCGACCGGGGCGGCGTCATCGCGCAACTTGTCGGCACGCAGGCCGTGATCGACCCCGCCGATGCCGCGATGATCCGGGGGTTCCTGATCAACAAGTTCCGTGGCGACCCCCGCCTGTTCGATGACGGCTATGCCTTTGTAACTGATCGGACCGGTTGGCCGGGGTTCGGCGTGGTGCCGTGGTTTGCCGACGCGCATCGCCTGCCCGCCGAAGATGCGTTGGACCTGCGCGGCACGCGCGGTACCGGGCAGTTCCTGATCGCCGTGCCACATCTGTCGCGGATCGCCAATTTCGACGATCTGGACCCGCTGGCCCAAGAACCGGGCGTGCGTACGGCGATGATCGCGCCCGGCCAGCCGATCCCGGTCGAGGCCGATCTGATCATCCTGCCCGGCAGCAAGGCCACCATCGCCGATCTGGCCTTTCTGCGGGCGCAAGGCTGGGACATCGACATCGCCGCCGCTTTGCGGCGCGGGGCGCGGGTTTTGGGCCTGTGCGGTGGGTATCAGATGTTGGGCCGGACGATTTCAGACCCCGACGGGATCGAAGGACCAGCGGGATTGGTGGCGGGGTTGGGCCTGCTCGATGTGGACACCGTGATGACAGCCGACAAGCGCGTGACCGAGACTGCGGCCCTGCACCGTGCCAGCGGTCAGGTGGTACGCGGTTACGAAATCCATATCGGGCGCACCCAAGGCCCCGATTGCACCCGCCCCATGTTCACCGTGGCGGGTCAGCCCGAGGGGGCCATGCGCGCTGATGGCCGGGTGATTGGCAGCTATCTGCACGGCATGTTTTCCGCCGACGGCTTTCGCCGCGCGTTTCTGGCCGGTCTTGGGGCCACGGCGGGAACCGCAAGCTATGAGGCGACCGTCGATACGACGCTGGACCTTTTGGCCGATCATCTGGAGACGCATGTCGATTGCGCAGGGCTGCTGGTGCTGGCGCAGGGCGGCGTCTAGAATTCCACTCCCGGCTGCGCCTTGATACCCGACCGGAACGGATGCTTGATCAGGGTCATCTCGGTGACCAAATCAGCGGCCTCGATCAATCCCTCTTTCGCGTTGCGCCCGGTCAGCACGACATGGGTCATGGGCGGCTTTTCCGTGGCCAGAAAGGCCAGCACCTCGTCCAGATCAAGATAATCATAGCGCAGGGCGATATTGATTTCGTCCAGCAGCACCAGCCGGATCAGTGGATCGCGGATCAGTTCCTTTGCTTTCTCCCACCCGGCGCAGGCAGCCGCGATGTCGCGTGCCTTGTCCTGCGTTTCCCAGGTAAAGCCTTCGCCCATTGCGTGAAACTGGCAGATATCTGCAAAATGCCCAGTGATCAGTCGCCGCTCGCCCGTGTCCCATGCGCCTTTGATGAACTGAACCACCGCGCAGGGCATGCCATGCGCGATGCAGCGCAGGATCATCCCAAAGCCCGATGAGGATTTCCCCTTGCCCGCCCCGGTGTGAACGATGATCAGGCCTTTGTCGCCTTTCTTGTCTGCCATGATCTTGTCACGCGCGGCCTTGATCCTGGCCATCTTCGCTGTGTGGCGGGCAAGGTCTGCGGCGTTGTCCGCAACGTCTTCTGGCGTCGGCGTCGGGTCTGGCATGGTCGTTCCTGTTCTTGACAAGTGGTGAGCGCTGGTCTTTGTTAGCTGCGTGTTGGTTCCTGTTTATGACAGGCGAAGAGGGAATGCGACAAGGGTTCAAAGACCCCCAAGCGCAGCCGCCCCCGCGACCGTGACCGGAAAGGTTGCCCGATCCACTGGCTGACAGGCTGGGAAGGGGGGCAACCGTTGGGTGAAAACCCTGAATCCGCAAGCCGGGAGACCTGCCAGCACAGACGTTTAACGGGCGGACGGGGTGTTCCGCGACCGGTGCAAGTGTGCGGCCGGTTTTGTGCTGCAACTGCTCTGGCGTGTCCCCATCTGTCAGGAAAAGGGGACTGCGGATGTCGGCCACACTGTATGTTTGCACGACCTGTCGGGCTGGAGAGCCTGTGATTGATGGCCAACCCGTCGCTGGTGCGCGGCTGCATGCCGCCCTGTTGTCAGAGGCACTGCCGCCAGCGGTCCGCATCGTGCCAGTCGAATGTCTGTCGGCCTGCAATTCCGGCTGTGCCGTATCGCTCGCAGCACCGGGGGCGTGGTCCTATGTCTATGGCCGCATGACCGAGGCGGATGCCCCGGCAATACTTGACGGGGCCGCGCGCTATGCCGCCATACCGGGCGGCATCGTGCCGTGG
>JANNBG010000364.1:0-2937 GCA_031385205.1 Rhodobacterales bacterium | reverse complement strand
CAGTGTCATGTTTAGTTGACACATGACTGTCAACCTTTCCATACACAGCCGCCGTTTGCCCGAACCGCGGGCGATGCTGACGCTGATCAAGCCGATCACATGGTTCCCGCCGGTCTGGGCCTACTTATGTGGTGCGGTTTCTGCCGGGGTGTCACCGTCGGGGCAATGGCCCATGGTGATCCTTGGCATGGTGCTGGCAGGGCCAATTGTCTGCGGGATGAGCCAGGCGGCGAATGACTGGTGCGACCGGCATGTGGACGGCGTGAACGAGCCGCACCGGCCGATCCCATCGGGGCGCATTCCGGGGCGGTGGGGGTTGTACATCGCGCTGGCGATGACGGTGCTGTCGCTGGGGGTGGGCTGGTTGCTGGGGCCGTGGGGGTTGTATGCGACGATCTTTGGCGTGATTGCGGCCTGGGCCTATTCGGCAGAGCCGGTGCGGCTGAAGCGGTCAGGCTGGTGGGGGCCGGGGTTGGTGGGGCTGTGCTATGAAGGCTTGCCGTGGTTTACCGGGGCTGCCGTGCTGCTGAACGCAAGCCCGGGGTTTGAGGTGGTGACACTGGCGCTGCTGTATTCGTTCGGGGCGCATGGGATCATGACCTTGAAGGACTTCAAGGCGTTGGAGGGTGACCGCCAGCATGGGGTGCGGTCGTTGCCCGTGGTTCTGGGACCCGAAGTGGCGGCGCGTATTGCCTGCACGGTGATGGCAATGGCGCAGGCTTTGGTCGTGGCGATGCTGGCGCTGTGGGGTAAGCCGTGGCATGCGGCGGCGGTTTTGGTGCTGCTGCTGATCCAGTTTGCGGCGATGCGGGTGCTGTTTCGTGACCCAAAGGGCAAGGCCCCGTGGTACAATGGCACGGGGGTTTTGCTGTATGTGACGGGCATGATGATATCGGCTTTTGCGGTCAGGGGGATGTGATGCTGACATGGGCACAGATCATTCGCCTTGGCCTTGTGCAGATGTGTCTGGGTGCAATTGTGGTGATCACAACGAGCACGTTGAACCGGCTGATGGTGGTGGAAATGGGTCTGCCTGCGGTGTTGGCGGGGGGCTTGGTGGCATTGCATTACGGCATCCAGATCACGCGGCCGCATTGGGGCCTTAGGTCGGACGCAGGCGGCAACCGGACGCGGTTCATCATTGGCGGGATGGCGGTGCTGGCGGTGGGGGGCTTTCTCGCGGCACTGGCGGTGACGTTGTTTGCGGGCAGTTTCTGGGCGGGGATGGCGTTGTCGGTGCTGGCCTATTGTTTGATTGGGCTGGGGGTGGGGGCATCGGGGACGTCACTGCTGGCGCTGCTGGCGACATCGACGCATCCTGCGCGCAGGGCTGCGGCGGCGAGCATCACATGGTTGATGATGATTGCAGGCATTGCGATTACGGCGGGCAGTCTGGGGCATTTCCTGCAACCGTACAGCCCGGCCTTGTTGCTGCAACTGGTGGGGATGATCTGTGTGGGGGCGGTGGTTCTGACCACGGCAGCAGTCTGGGGCATCGAGGCGCGCACGGTGGCTGTGGTGGTTCCTGCGGCGCATGTGCCGTTCCGCCAAGGGCTGGCCGAGGTCTGGGGCGAACGGCGGGCGCGGAATTTCACGATCTTTGTGCTGCTGTCGATGACGGCGTATTTCATTCAGGATCTGATCCTGGAGCCCTTTGCGGGGCTGGCGTTCGCAATGACACCGGCGCAGACAACATCACTATCGGGGGCGCAGAATGGTGGGGCGTTCCTTGGCATGCTGGCCGTGGGCATTGCGGCGACGGGGTTCAAGATCGGATCATTGCGCGGCTGGGTGATTGCGGGCTGTGTGGGGTCTGCCTGTGCGCTGACGCTGATCGCGTTTACCGGGCAAACGGGGCCTGCGCTGCTGACGCCCGCAGTTGTGCTGCTGGGCCTGTGCAACGGCATGTTCGCGGTGGCGGCGATTGGCAGCATGATGGCCATGGCAGGGCAGGGGCGCGGGGGCCGCGAGGGCACAAGGATGGGCCTTTGGGGTGCGGCGCAGGCGGTGGCGGCAGGTTTTGGCGGGTTGGCAGGGTCTGGTGCGGCAGATATTCTGCGGTTGTTTGTGCCTGCACCGCAGGCCTATGGCGCGGTTTTCCTTGCTGAAGCCGCGTTGTTTTTATGTGCTGCCGTGATGGCGTTGCGCATTCTGGATGCACGTCCACAAACCACAGTGATAGCGGGGGAATGACCATGATCTATGATGTTGTCGTTGTGGGCGGTGGCCCGTGCGGGGCGACTGCGGCAGAAGATTTGGCGCGGGCAGGCAAACGGGTGGCGATGCTGGACCGTGACGGGCGGATCAAGCCGTGCGGTGGGGCCATTCCACCGCGCGCGGTGCAGGATTTTGCGATCCCGGACAGCCAGATCGTGGCGCGCATTCAGACGGCGCGGATGGTGTCACCGACGGGGCGGATGGTCGATATCCCGATTGAAAACGGCTATGTGGGGATGGTGGACCGCGAGCATTTTGACGAATTCCTGCGGGTGCGGGCGCAAGGTGCGGGGGCTGTGCGGTTGACGGGCACCTATCTGCGGGTGGAGCGGGATGTGACGGGCACGCATGTGGTGTACCGCGAAAAGGATACGGGGGATGAGGTTTCACTGCGCACACGGCTGGTGATTGGCGCGGATGGAGCGCGGTCTGTGGTGGCACGCACGGAAGTGCCGGGGGGCAGCACGATACCCTATGTGATTGCCTATCATGAGATCGTGAAAGCGCCGGAGGCGTTGGAGGCGGCGAACGCGGATTATGACCCGACGCGCTGTGATGTGATCTATGATGGGCGGATCAGCCCTGATTTCTACGGCTGGGTGTTCCCGCATGGGGCGCATGCGTCCGTCGGCATGGGCACGGGCGTGGAGGGGGTGGATTTGAAGGCCTGCACGGCGGCCCTGCGGGCATCTGCGGGGCTGACGGGGTGTGAGACGATCC
>JANNBG010000356.1:0-2819 GCA_031385205.1 Rhodobacterales bacterium | reverse complement strand
CTTTCAGGACTTGCAGGGCAATCAGGATGGCCAGCAGCCGGGTGAGCAACCGGGCCAGCAACCGGGCCAACAACCGGGACAACAGGGCCAACCGGGGCAACAGGGCCAGCCGGGGCAACAGCCCGGTCAGGGCCAGCAAGGACAAGGTCAGGATGGGCAGGGCCAAAACGGTCAAACGCCGGGCAATGGCCCCGATAACCGCACGCTCGCCGAACGCCAGCAAGATCTGCAACGCCAGCTCGATCTGCTGGGCCGTGGCAAATTGCCCGGTGATGGCAGTACCGCCGGCGAAGAGGGGCGTCAGCAACTGGACCGCGCCCAGCGCGCTATGCGCGAAGCCGAACAGGCCTTGCGTGACGGCGATCTGAATGGCGCATTGGACCGCCAGGCCGAAGCGATGGAGGCCATGCGCGACGGCATGCGCAAATTCGGCGAGGCCCTGGCCGAAGAACAGCGTCAACAGCAAGGTCAGCCATCGCAATTGCGCGAATTCGGCCAGGCCGATCCGGGGTCCGCGCTGGACCCGCTGGGGCGCGAGTTGGGGAATGCTTACCGCCTTGGGTCGGATGGCAACCTGGCGCAGGGCAAAGATGTCTACCGCCGCGCACAAGATATCCTCAAGGAAATCCGCCGCAGATCAGGCGAGGCGCAACGCCCCAAAGGCGAACGCGATTATCTGCAGCGCCTGCTGGATTTGTTCTGACAGGCGCGCGCGGTCGCCCGATGGAAAGCCGCTATTCGTTGCCCGCCAAGCGCCGCAACGCCCCGATCACCCATTTCGTTGCCCCGTCCAGCCCGACCCGCGCCTGATCCACCCCGGCCACATAGCCATCAAGCGCGCCCTTTGCCCCTGGGATCTGCACGGCCAAACGCGGTGCCATCAGATACAGCGCCACCAGCACCGCGGCCACCACCAGCATCAGCACAAACCCTGACCGAAACCCACTGCGCACCTGCGGATTTGCCAATAGCATCGGATCATCGTCACCGTCATGCCGCACCGCTGCTGACGGCCGCAATGTCGAGTTGATTTCTTCAATGTCCGGCAGCATCTGGCGGCGCGTCACTTGCCGCGCTGGTTCTGCTGCCGCATCTTCGCCATGCATCATCGCAATCTGACGTGCCCGCGCCGCGCCGTCATCTGCCGCCTCCAGACCCAGATCTTCCTGCGTCTCCAATGGCATTGCCTGTTCAGCTTGCCGCGCCGCCAGTTCGGTCGCCGCCTCTTCCTTCAGGATCGCCAGAATGGCATCGTCCACCGGCTTTGGCTGCAGCGCGCCCGCCATGATCGGCGGCGCTGGTGCAACCTCTTCCTCTGCCAGATCGACCACAGGCGGGGAAACAGGTGCCGGATCAACCGCCACAGTCTCGGCCTCATGCGCGGCCTGAAACCATGCATGGCCACAGTTGGAACACTGCACATCACGCCCTTCGCGGGGGATCGCCGTGTCATCAACTTCATATTCCGCATCACAATTCGGGCAAATCAGCCGCATGTGTCCCCGCCCCACCGCTTGTCCCAGCGTTTCCATCTTCAGTTGTAGCGGGTTGCACGCCGTTCTCCAAGCCTTTGTGGTTAACTTTGCGCGCAGAGCGATTGAATGTGGCAGATTCCCCTGCGATGTTGCAGCGCAACGGGCAGAGGTGGACGGCACAGTGATAGCGTTTGACAATGTGGCCTATTCATATGGCGGGGGTGAATTGCTGTCAGAGGTGTCGCTGATCCTTGCCCCCGGATCATTCCATTTTCTGACCGGCCCATCGGGCGCGGGCAAATCGACGCTGCTGAAACTGTGCTATGCCGAACTGTTGCCGACCACTGGCAAAATCACCATCTTTGACCGTGATGTGAAGGGGTTAAAACGCGATGATGTGGCCCTGACCCGCCGTCGCATCGGCATGGTGCAGCAGGATTGCCAGTTTCTGGACCACCTGCCCCTCGTCACCAATGTGACCCTGCCGCTGACCGTCGCAGGGCGCGAAACCTCGGCGCAGGATGTGACGGATTTGCTGGCATGGGTCGGGCTGGCCCCTTTGGCCGATGCCTTGCCGCCGTCATTGTCAGGTGGCGAACGCCAACGGGCTGCCGTGGCACGCGCCATCATCATGGGGCCGGATGTGATTTTGGCGGATGAGCCGACCGGCAACCTCGATTGGGAAATGTCGCAACGCCTGCTGGCCTTGCTGATCGAGTTGAACCGCATGGGAAAGACCATCTTGGTGGCCACGCATGATCTGAACCTGATCCGCACCGCCAAGGCACAGGTTGCGGCCCGCGTGCTGCGGATCAAGAACCGCCGGGTGCAACTGGCGGGGGCAGACCTGTGATGCGGCGGTTTACCGATCTTTTACGCACCGACCGCCATGCCGACCGCGTGGTGCCCAGCACGGGCCATACGGCCTGGCTGACCAGCTTTACCGCAGGGGCGATGACCTTCCTCGCCGTCTTTGCCTTGGCCCTGTCACTGGCATCGGGCCGTCTGGCAGACCGCTGGGCCGCAGCCCTTGCCCGCACGGCGACGATCCGCATTTCCGCCCCATCCGATCAGATGGCCCTACAAACGCAAGCCGTGCTGGACCTGTTGGCCCAAACCCCCGGCATCACGGCGGCGCGCGCCCTGACCGATGACGAACAGCGCAAACTGCTGGAGCCATGGTTCGGCCCTGACCTTCCCTTGGATGCCCTGCCCATCCCCCGTCTGATCGAAATTACCGAGGATGGCACCGGTTACGATGGTGAAGGCCTGCGCCAGCGATTGGCAGCCGAGGCACCGGGTGCGCTGCTGGATGACCACACCCGCTGGCGCAAACCGCTGGCC
>JANNBG010000267.1:0-2027 GCA_031385205.1 Rhodobacterales bacterium | reverse complement strand
CGGAAAGGCGACGGATGGCGCGTCGGCAGCGGCGGCGAAGGCAGCGTTGCGGGAGCGGAAATGTTGCAGGGGTTGCGGCAATTGGGGGTTGGAGACGAGCAGGGTTGCGGGCGGTGCGGGCAGTTGTGAGGCGAGGTCCGGCTTCAACCGCCCAAAGGCTTGGAATAGCACGGGGGCGGCGACGGCAGCACCAAAGGCACCGGGCACGGGTGTGCCATCGGCGCGGCCCAGCCAGACGCCGATCACATGCCTGCCGTCAAAGCCAATGGCCCAGGTATCCCTGTTGCCATAACTGGTGCCGGTTTTATAGGCGAGCCGGTTGGCAGGCGCGCCGGGCGGTGGGGCGAGGCCTGCGAGGATATCGCCTACCTCCCATGCGGCCACGGAGGAGAGCACGCGCTGGCCCTCTTCTTCAGCCAACTGATTAAAAGTCAGTGGGCGGGACACGCCACCGCGCGCGATGGTGGCATACAGTTGCACCATATCCTGCAGGCTGATGCCGACGCCGCCCAGTGCCACGGCCAGACCGGGCTGACCGCCGGGCACAACGGCACGCACGCCAGCCTTGTCGAGCGATGCGAGCAGTTTGGCAGGCCCCATGGCATCCAGCAGCACAACGACGGGGATGTTCAGAGATTGTTGCAACGCGTCGCGCACGCGGATGGTGCCACGATAGCGGCGATCGAAGTTATGGGGTGAATAATTGCCGAAGGTGGTGGGGCGATCCTCCATATAGGTTTCGGGATGGGCGAGGCCTTCGTCAAACGCGAGGCCATAGATCAGGGGTTTCAGGGTGGACCCGGGGCTGCGCAGGGCCTGGGTCATATCGACAAACCCTTGACGCGCGTCAGCCTGATAAGCGGCAGAGCCGACAGAGGAGAGGATTTCGCCGGTACCATGGTCGGCGACAAGGATGGCGACCTGCAGGCGGTCGCCCTGATCTTTCACGACATTCGCGGCCAGTTGTTCCAGCGACTTTTGCAGGGGCAGGTCGATGGTGGTGCGATGGATGCGGGCGAGGGGGTCAAGGGCGATGATACGGTCTGACAGATGCGGGGCCCATGTGGGAAATGGGCGGCGCGCTGTGGGCACGGGTTCGGTCAGGGCGGCCTGTGCCTGTTCCGCGTCAATGATGCCGTCACCCACAGCGCGGGCCAGCACGCGGGCGCGGGCGGCGGTGGCGCGGTCTAGGGAACGGTCCGGGCGGCGCTGTTCGGGGCTTTGTGGAATGGCGACCAGCAGGGCGGATTCGGCGGGGGTCAGGCGGCGGGGTTCTTTGCCGAAGTAGGAGATGCTGGCGGCACGCACGCCCTCCAGGTTACCGCCAAAGGGCGCGAGGTGGAGGTAGAGCTGCAGGATCTGGTCCTTGGTCAGACGGTTTTCCAGCGCCCAAGCGACGCGCACTTGCCGCAGTTTGCCTGCATAGGCCCCGGTGCCGCTTTCCTCCAGCAAGCGTGCGACCTGCATGGTCAGCGTGGACCCGCCTGAGACGACATGGCCGTTCCACACCGCCTGTGCGAACGCCCGACCCAACGCTGTGAAATCCACGCCATGGTGGTCGTAGAACCGCTTATCCTCGAATGCCACCAGCATGGCGAGATAGCCGGGGTCAACGCCAGACGGCTCCACCGCCAACCGCCAGCGCCCATCGGCCACGGTATAGGCGCGCAGCAAATCGCCGTCGCGGTCCAGCACTTCGACCGATGTGTCCAGCACCAGGGGCGGCAGGATGGTGGTATCGACCCAGTCCTGCACGCGGTCCATGGAAAAGGCGGCGAGGAACATCCCCGCCGCCAAACCAAAGAGCCAGTTCGCGCGCATTATTGCGTGATCGTGATCTGCCCTGCATCCGTGCGTGCACGGTAATCGGGGCGGTACATATCCTCTACCGAGGCGGCGGGGTGGTGGAACACGCCGGGGCTGATGGCACGCACGACATAGGCCAGTTTGAAGCTGGTATTATCATACCGATCAATCGCCGTCAGGAAACGGTCCTGGCGGAATTCGGAATTGCTGACGTTTGTTTC
>JANNBG010000263.1:0-4505 GCA_031385205.1 Rhodobacterales bacterium | reverse complement strand
GTCATGTTGACGCCATTGGTGGCAAAGCCGCCCATCGCCTTGTACAACGCCGCCGGAATGTTTCGCACGCGAAACGTAAAGGTGGTCATCATGTGGTCTGACCTGCGGGTCAGATCAGGCGTGCGCGACATGACCAGAAAGCGCGTGGTGTTATTGGCCTGATCCTCGATCTGGGCTGCGATGACATCCAGCCCGTAGATCGACGCGGCAAGGGTGCTGGCCAGTGCGGCCTTTGATGTGTCACCGGCTTCGGCGACTTCGCGCGCGGCGCGGGCATTATCGGAACTGACCATGCCACGGATACCATGCTTGCGCAGAAACCCGGCGCATTGCGGCAGGATGACGACATGGCCGTGGGCTTCGGTAATATCGGCCAGCTTTGCCCCGGGCACACCCAAAAGATTGACATGCACGCGCACGAACGCTTCGTCCACGATGTGCAGGCCGGATTTGGGCAACAGCGAATGCACATCGGCGACGCGGCCATAGGTCGAATTTTCGACGGCCAGCATACCCAGATCAACATCGCCGCATGCGACCTTTTCGACGACATCATCGAAGGTGGTGCTGGGCACGGGGTCCATATCAGGGCGGGCCTGCAGGCAGGCCTGATGCGAATAAGCGCCAAGTTCACCCTGAAACGCGATACGTCCCGCCATGCTGCGGACTCCATTTCCGAAAAAAGCCCGCGAAAGGGGCGATTGGTCGCGCGTCTACACCTTGAATCCGGTTGGGGGAAGCGGGTAGATACCGGCGCAAGCACACTGCAAAGGAAGCCGCGACATGTTCGACACGATGACAATGACCAAAGTTGTGGGTGCAGTGTGCGGATCGCTGTTGATCTTTCTGTTCGGGTCATGGGCGGCGGACGCGATTTACGGTACACCCGAGGTGCATGGCGAAGAAGAACACGCGCAGGCCTATGCGATTGAAGTGGCCGCGGCAGAACCTGCTGGTGGTGAGGTGGCCGAGGAAGGCCCGCCCTTTGCCGAAGTGTTCGCAGCGGCGGATGCAGGTGCAGGCGAGAAAGTGTTTGGCAAATGCAAGACGTGCCATAAAATCAATGGCGAAAACGGTACAGGCCCGCATCTGAACGGTGTTGTGGACCGCCCAAAGGCGTCGATCGCGGGCTTTGGCTACTCTGCCGCAATTCTGGAGCGGGCGAGCGAAGCATGGTCGCCTGAAAACCTGAATGGGTTTCTGACCAATCCCAAAGGATACATGCCGGGCACCAAGATGAACTTTGCCGGGTTGGCCAAGGTGGAAGACCGGGCCAATCTGATCGCCTATCTGGCAACGACCAGTCAGTAATGCGGCAAATGAGGCGCAAAAATGCAGGCTGTCCTGGGAGGGCAGCCTTTTTTGTTGGGTGAAAGGCCTGCCTCACGCAATCGCAACTTGTGATTGGCGGATGGCAAACTAGCATAGATAAAAATTCGGAGGCGGCGGACATGGCAAGACAGGCAGTGACACGGGCAGCAGTGCAACCATCGCCCTGGGTGGCGCGGATTGTGGGGGCTGGGCTGCTGATCCTGCTATGGGCGGCAAGTGTGGTGGCGGCGCGGGCGCAAGACACGATCACGGCGCATGGGATTTCGACGTTTGGCGATTTGAAGTATCCGGCGGCTTTCAAGCATCTGGATTATGTGAACGTGGATGCACCCAAGGGTGGCGAGATTTCGGAATGGGCGTTTGGCGGGTTTGACAGCATGAACCCCTATTCGGAAAAGGGTCGGGCGGCGGGGCTGTCGAACATCTTTTACGAAACGATCCTTGGCGGCACGGCGGATGAAATCGGGGCGTCATACTGCCTGCTGTGCACGACGATGGAATACCCAAAGGATCGCTCCTCGGTGATCTTTAACCTGCGGGACGATGTGACGTTCAGTGACGGATCACCGATGACGGCGGATGATGTGGTGTTCAGCTATCAGATTTTTCTGGAAAAGGGACTGACGGATTTCCGCACGCTGTTCGCGCAGCGGGTGGAAAAGGCCGAAGTGCTGGGGCCATTGCAGGTGAAGTTCACGTTCAAGGCAGGCGTGCCATGGCGCGATATGCCGGGGGAAGTGGGCAGTTTGCCGGTGATGTCGAAGACGGATTATGAGGCGAACAACCGTGATCTGTCAGAAGACAGTCTGGAGCCGTTTCTGGGCACAGGGCAATATGTGCTGGACAGCATGGATGTGGGCAAGACGGTGGTGTACCGCAGCAACCCGAAATACTGGGGTTTTACTCACCCTTTGAACATCGGGCAGGGCAATTTTGACAAGATTCGCTATGAATATTATGCGGATTATGACGCGGCGTTCGAAGGGTTCAAGGCGGGCAACTATACGTTCCGCAATGAGGCATCGTCGATCAAGTGGGCGACGGGGTATGACTTTCCGACGGTGGCCAGTGGGCAGGTCGTGAAGGTAGAATTGCCGAATGGCAACAAGGCGAGCGGGCAGGCCTGGGTGTTCAACCTGCGACGGGAGCAGTTCAAGGACATCAGGGTGCGGCAGGCGATTGGGTTGATGTTCAACTTCGAATGGTCGGACGAGACGCTGTTCTATGGCATTTATGACCGTATCACGAGCCTGTGGGAAAACAGTGACATGAAGGCGGAAGGGGTGCCTTCGCCCGAGGAAGTGGCGCTTTTGCAGCCTTTGGTGGATGAAAAACTGTTGCCCGCGACAATGCTGACGGACGCGCCGACACCGGTTTCTGTATCGGGTGAGCGGCAGCTGGACCGGGGCAATCTGCGCAAAGCATCGGCGCTGCTGGATGAGGCGGGCTGGGAAGTGGGCGATGATGGGATGCGCCGCAATGCCAAGGGCGACGTGCTGGCGGTGGAGTTTCTGAATGACTCACCCAGTTTTGACCGGGTGATCCTGCCCTATGTGGAAAACCTGCGGGCCTTGGGCGTGGATGCAAAGATGACAAGCATCGACAATGCGCAGATGGAGGCGCGGACGCGGCCTGAGGACGGGATGGATTTTGATGTGGTATCAGGTGGGGTGACGACATCTTACATCAGCGGGAATGAGCTGAAGCAGTTTTTCGGGTCGGAAACAGCGGATGTATCGACGTTCAACAAGGCGGGCTTGCGCAGCCCGGCGGCGGACCGGTTGATCGAAGTGGTGAAATCGGCGGATAGTCTGGATCATTTGCGCGTGGCAACGCGGGCCTTGGACCGGGTGCTGCGGGCGGAGATTTTCTGGGTGCCGCAATGGTACAAGGCGGTGCATACAGTGGCCTACTACGACATGTATGAACATCCGGCGACGATGCCACCCTATGCGCTGGGCGAGTTGAGTTTCTGGTGGTACAACGCGGACAAAGCTGACGCTTTGAAGGCGGCTGGCGTGTTGAAGTAAAGGCAGGCCGACCCCTTGGGCGCGTATATCCTTCGCAGGTTTCTGCTGATTATCCCCACGATGATCGGGATCATGATCATCAACTTTGCGCTGACGCAGTTCGTGCCTGGCGGGCCTGTGGAACAGGTCTTGGCGCGGCTGGAAGGTGATGGCAACGCGACCGAGGCAATTTCGGGCAGTGGCGATGCAGGCATCACGGACACGGCAAATGACGGTGATTACATCGGGGCGCGGGGCCTGCCACCGGACTTTATCGCAAAGCTGGAAGAACAGTTCGGCTTTGCGCGGATCATCTGTGCTGATGGTTTCACGGGCAAAAGGACCATCGCATCGCCGGAATGCCGCAAGGAAATGATCCCGGCGGTGGAACGGTTTTTCATCATGATGGGCAAATATCTGACGTTCGATTTCGGGCAAAGCTATTTCCGGTCGATCGGGGTGTTTGAGCTGGTTGCGGAAAAGATGCCGGTGTCGATCACGCTGGGCCTGTGGTCGACGTTGCTGGCCTATATGATTTCGATCCCACTGGGCATTCAAAAGGCGGTTCGGGCGGGGTCACGTTTTGATACGTGGACCAGTGCCGTCATCATCGTGGGTTACGCCATTCCGGGGTTTCTGTTCGCCATTCTGCTGATTGTGCTGTTTGCAGGGGGGTCATATTACCAGTGGTTTCCGCTGCGGGGTTTGACGTCCGAGGGGTGGGATGACATGTCGCTGTGGGGGAAGGCGACGGATTATCTGTGGCATATTGCATTGCCGGTGATTGCATCGACGATCAGCAGTTTTGCGACACTGACGTTGCTGACAAAGAACAGTTTTCTGGAGGAAATCAAAAAGCTGTATGTGACGACGGCACGGGCGAAGGGATTGTCGGAAAAATCGGTGCAGTATGGGCATGTGTTCCGCAATGCGATGCTGATTGTGATTGCAGGGTTTCCGGCGCTGTTCATCAGCGTTTTCTTCGGGTCCAGCCTGATTATCGAGACGATCTTTTCCCTGGATGGTCTGGGGCAGTTGGGGTTCAAGGCGGCGGTGGAGCGGGATTATCCGGTGGTGTTCGGCACGCTCTATGCCTTTGGGATTCTGGGGCTGATCATCGGCATCGTGTCGGATCTGATGTATGTCTGGGTCGATCCGCGCATC
>JANNBG010000255.1:0-2829 GCA_031385205.1 Rhodobacterales bacterium | reverse complement strand
TGGCGGATGCGGCAGGCGATCCACATCAGATCATTGCGAGACATCGCCACGCAGCCCGCCGTGGGGTGGTTGGGGCTGCGCCATGTATGCACAAAAATGGCGGAGCCTGCGCCACGGATGGCATAGGGCCAGTTCCAGTTGGAAAGCAGGATGAGGTCATACATCGGGTCGCTACGCCACAGGTGTTCGTGGCGGTAGGGGTGGGGGCGGCGGACGATCAGGTTGTAATCTTCGTCCGCAGGGTCATCGGACCAGCCGTCACGCGGGCGGATCGGCACAGCCCAGTCGGGCAGTTGGGTGCGGGCGATTCGGTCGGGGCGGTAGAGCAGGCCCACAAAGCTGTGGATGCCCGCAGGCGTGGCCCCATCGCCTTCGTGCTTGTCGCGCGTGATGCCGCTGCGGCCTATGGTGCAGGGGAAGCGGCGGTTGTTGAACAAAAGGCCGCTGGGGGTCATGACCAGATCATCGCGCGTCACAATATATGCCCCGATTTGGCGGCCTTGGTGGCCAGATACCCTTCGTTCTGGAGGGTTTGGCCCACATGCAGGGGCACGCGTTCGGTGACAGTGATGCCACAGCTTTCCATCATCGCAATCTTGCGCGGGTTGTTGGTCATCAACCGCACTGATGTGAACCCCATCTGCCGCAGGATGTTTGCCCCGATGCGGAAATCCCGCTCGTCATCCTCGAACCCCAGCCGGTGGTTCGCCTCCACCGTGTCAAAGCCCTGATCCTGCAAGGCATAGGCCCGCAGTTTGTTGGCAAGGCCGATCCCCCTGCCCTCTTGGTTCAGGTACAGCAGCACCCCCGCGCCTTGCACGCCCATCTGCGCCAGCGCCATGCGCAGTTGCGGGCCGCAGTCGCATTTCAAACTGCCCAGCACATCGCCCGTAAAGCAGGCCGAATGCACACGCGCCAGCACTGGCGCATTGCGGTCTGGCCTGCCGATCTCAACCGCATAGTGTTCCTCACCGCCATCCTCAGGCCGGAACACATGCACACGGCCCGCCGTGCTGGCCACCATCGGCACACGTGCGGCGATGATGGGGTGGAGGGGCGAGGTATCTTGCGTGACGGCTGACAGGGGCAATGCGGTCAGCCCGTGCCGGGCGGCAAAGCCTTCGGGCGCATCCACCACCAGCGCCGCGGGCAGCAGATAGGCCGCCTTGCACAGCATCAGCGCCGCGCGGTGCGCATCTGCCGGACCATCGCGCAGGGTGGTGAGTGGCCCTTTCAACGGCATCCGCAGATCATCCACCGGGTTTGCCACCGCCATCAGCCATGCCACATCTGCCACTGCGGGCACCGCAATGCGTGCCACATCGCCGTCATAGGCCCGCGCCTTGAGCGTCTGCGCCCGCCTCGCCGTGATGGCCAGCACAGGCATACCCAACACACGCACATCCGCCAGCCGCGCCGCAGACAACCCCTCCACTGCCAAAACCAGCGCCACGCCCAGCACCACGGGCACGCCCATGCGCAGGTCGGCACGCGCGCGCGCCAGCAGTTCGGGCAAGGATGGGGCCAATGTCATGCCCCCTCATATCCGCACCCGTCGCAAATTGAAACATTTGCCCCGCATCCGACACGACCGCGTGAAATGGATGTAGCAACTCTTGCTGCTGACGCGCGCAGGTCCAATGTCACCCAACAGAACGGGAGACCCACCATGGCCACATTACGCAAGATTCTGCTGGTTGACGATGACGACGACCTGCGTGAGGCGCTCAGCGAGCAACTGGTCATGACCGAGGACTTTGACGTGTTCGAGGCCGCCACGGGGGCCGAGGGCATGGAAAAGGCCAAGGCCGGGCTTTACGACCTTGTCATCCTCGACGTCGGCTTGCCCGATACCGATGGGCGCGAATTGTGCCGCCGGATGCGCAAGGCGGGCATCAAGGCCCCGATCATGATGCTGACCGGGCATGATACCGACAGTGATCCCATTCTGGGGCTGGATTCAGGTGCCAATGACTATGTCACCAAACCCTTCAAGTTTCCCGTCCTGCTGGCCCGCATCCGTGCGCAACTGCGCCAACATGAACAGTCCGAGGATGCCGTGTTCCAGCTGGGGCCCTATACCTTCAAACCGGCGCAAAAGATGCTGCTGGACGAAAAGGAAAAGAAGATTCGCCTGACGGAAAAGGAAACCAATATTCTGAAGTTTCTGTACCGCGCGCAATCCGTGGTCGTGGCACGCGATGTGCTGCTGCATGAGGTGTGGGGCTATAACGCCGGGGTCACCACGCATACGCTGGAGACGCATATCTACCGCCTGCGGCAAAAGATCGAACCCGATCCGTCAAACGCGCGGTTGTTGGTGACGGAAAGCGGCGGATATCGGCTTGTTGCCTGAAACGCACCAATGCCCGGCATGTGACGCAGCGTGAGGGCCATATTCTTGCCCGAATCGTATCCTATATGGAAACTATGAACCAAGGTCGGGCTTGGTTGGGTTAGCTCAGAGGTCCCCTTGTCGTGTCGGGGTTATGGCACGACATCCTCCCTGTTGGACCTGGCCGGGCCGCGTGCCCGGCCTTTTTTTGCCGCATGGCCGTCCCCCGCATTGTGATGTGAATGCAAGGAATTTCCCCCCGCGCAACCCATATCAACGCCCTGTTATTCCATATCAACGCACCTATCTTTATTCCAAGCTAAGAGATTCGCCCTGCGCTGTGCAGGCCCGATGGAGAAGGTCCGATGAAGACGAAGATGATGCCCTTGGTTGCGATGTTTGCCGCGCTGATTGCCACGCCCGTGCTGGCGGGCGATCTGGTGTTTACAGTCACCAATAACTCCGCTGACGCGCTGACGGAACTGTATGCATCA
>JANNBG010000248.1:0-9912 GCA_031385205.1 Rhodobacterales bacterium | reverse complement strand
TGCCCCGCCGCCGTAAAGGCCGCCGCCCCGATGAAGCTGAAGTTCTGGTTGCTGGCCACACCCGTCTTCGCATCAATCGTGGTCAGGTTGATATCATCCTGGCCCCGCGCAAACAGGCTGATCGTGTCCATCTCATCCCGGCGGCTTTCCGAGGTCAGATCAAAGTCGAACTGGTCCGCCCCCTGCCCGCCGATCAGGTTATCCGCCCCTGCACCACCCCGCAGGATGTCGTTGCCATAACCGCCACGCAGGATATCGTCGCCCAAGCCGCCATACAGCCCGTCATTACCATCACCCCCGCGCAGCAGATCGTTACCCGCAACGCCGCCCATCGTGTCATTCCCGGCAAGCCCAGTCAGGCGATTGTCAAAGCTGTTTCCGACCAAGGCATTGCCGAGCCCATTGCCAATCCCGGCCACGGCATCCGCCAGCAGTATCAGGTATTCAAAGTTTGACACCAGCGCATAGCTGACCGTGCTTTCCACCAGATCGATCCCGCCAGCCAGCCCTGCATCTTCCTGCAGCACGATGGCCGCATCGCTGATACGATAGGTGTCGCTGCCCGCACCGCCCCACACATATCCTGTCACCACGCCACCACGGCCATCAAACACGTCATCACCGCCACCCATTTCGACCCAGCCGATGATTTTTCCCGAATTTCTGATCGTATCTTGGTCAAAGCTGAGCAGGATCGTGGCATCATCGCCATCAGCCGAAGCCGAAATAAGGCCAGTGTTCTCGATGATGTTTGGTACTGCGCCATTCGGGCTTTGTAGTATCTGGATAGCACTTTGCCCCAAAGTCGTGATCGTGCCCGAATTGGTGATGTAGTTACCACCACTCGCACAGGAAATGCCATCTGCAGTGATTCCTGTGCCGATGATCAAACCCGAATTGTTGATGCGCAGCCCGTTGAATGCCGCGCCCTGTGCCGTACGGATGGCATCCTGATCGCCGCTGATCGTTCCGGTATTCGTGATATTCAACGCGGTGACGGTTGTACTGGCAGAAATGCCAACTGATCTTGCCGACACAATGCTTCCCAAGTTGATGATGGCGGTGTTTGTGCCCGCCACATTGATCGCCAAAGCGTTCCCGACTACAATACCGCCCGACGCCAGAATGGTGCCCGTCTCATCAGTGGCCAAAGTTTGGGTGGTAATGAGGGTCGAAGATGCAGTGAACGTCGCCATGGTCGTTTCCTATTGCTTTTGCGCCCGCCGGTTTCGGGGCCGGGCAGTTGAATGTGCGTAGATGAAACAAAAGTGGATAACACGGCTAACATCTATAGGGCGGCATTTACGCTTGGCTGCAATGGCCTGCAAGAGCCGTTCTCTACAGAACGATCCCGCACGACTGACGAATGAATCACTGCCTGCAAGCAATGTGATACCAAGCCTGCGGCTACAACGCAGCCACCGTCGCCCCGCCGTCCAGCAGGATATTCTGCCCCGCAGTGATCGTCAGCGACACATCGTCCACAACCACCCGCCCACCAAAGCGGCGCGTCAGGCCTGTCGCCACCAATCTGGGGATCGTCTGCAGCACATGTCACCCGACAAAAACCATCTGGCTTTGCCTGGCGGGGCGATTGAGGCCCGACACGGCCGTTACAGGATGAAGTCCGACCCGGTCAACGTCCCCACACCCAGCACCATCATCACCATTTCCGCGCCCGCAACCCCCGTCGTGTTCACCTCCACCCGCACATTCGCGCCCAGATCCACGATGCGTACCTGCCCCGCCGCCGTAAACGCCGCAGCCCCGATGAAGGCGAAGTTCTGGTTCAGGGCCACGCCTGTATTCGCGTCAATCGTGGTCAGGTTGATGTCGTCCTGGCCGCGTGCAAACAGGCTGATCCGGTCCATCTCATCCGCACGGCTTTCTGCCGTCAGATCAAAATCGAACTGGTCTGCCCCCTGCCCGCCGATCAGGCTATCCGCCCCTGCCCCGCCCCGCAGGATGTCATTGCCATTTCCGCCCCGCAGGATATCGTCACCCAGCCCACCATACAGCCCGTCATTGCCATCGCCGCCACGCAGCAGATCATCGCCCGCAACGCCGCCAATCGCGTCATTTCCGGCCAGACCCGTCAGGCGATTGTCAAAGTTGTTGCCCACCAGCGTGTTGGCCAGGCCATTGCCAATCCCTGCCAAAGCATCCGCCAGCAGCGTCAGCTTTTCGAAATTCGATGCCAAGGCATAGCTGACCGTGCTTTCCACCAGATCAACGCCACCAGCCAGCCCCGCATCTTCCTGCAGCACGATGGAGGCGTCGCTGATGCGGTAGATGTCGCTGCCCGCGCCACCCCTGACAATGCCCGAAACAACCCCGCCGCGCCCGTCAAAGATATCGGCATTGCCGCCCAAGTCGACCTCACCAACAATCCGACCTGTGTTGATGACCGTATCAACATCCGCGCTCAATATAACCGCACCAGCCAAAGCGCCCTGCGCATTTGATATCAGTCCGGCATTCACGATCAGATTTGGGTTCAGTCCACTGGCGTCGATAATGCTGATTGCATCGGACCGCATGCTGCTGATCGTACCGGTGTTTGAAATGACATTGCCACCCGACTGACATATAATGCCATAGCCGCTCCCAAGGATAAGGCCAGTATTGTTGATCTGCATCCCATCTTGAAAGGCATTTGGCTGGGAAGCGATGCCTGCCGACTGGCCGGAGATTGTTCCGCTGTTCTGAATGGTCAGACCTGTGCCGAATGTGCCAGCGTCGATACCGGAACTGTTCGCCGAAACGATTGACCCCAGATTTGTGACGTAGGCAAAGCCACCCGTTACAGTGACGGCATCTCCCGACAGCATTGAAATGCTGCCAGAGGCAAGGATGATACCAGGCTCATCTGCCGCCAATGATTGGGCGACCACGACCGTGTTTGCGATATTGAAGGATGCCAATTGTTTTCCTTTGTAAATCAGGCCCGTGCAGCGTGGGCCCAGTGGCAGCAAAGCGATTTCGTGAAACGCGCGGTGCAAACCGCAAATGCGAAGGCCAAAGCGCCCTCTCACGTCCAAAAAACATTCAAAGTATGGAACGAAGATGAAGCGTTACTGCCGGACTGCCGCCGTTGTCAATGATGTTGTCAAAGTGACAAGGCCGTGGCCCCGCCATCCAGCAGGATGTTCTGCCCCACGATGAACCCCGCATGAACGCTGCACAAGAACGCGCAAGCCGCACCAAACTCCTCCGCCGTGCCATAACGCCGGGCCGGGATCGTCGCAAAGCGCGGCGCCTCCATCTCAATCCCTTGCGCAGGCATCATGCCTAGCTCAGCAGAAAATCACTGGCCGTCAACGTGGCCATGTTTTCCACCATCAGCACGAATTCAGGTGCCAGCGAGCCGCGATTGTTAATTTCGACCAGCAGTTGCCGACCAAAATCCACGATACGGATCTGGCGATCACCGGTGAATGCATCGGTCCCCATGAAGTCCACCGGTCCACCGCGGGGCGATGCCTCGATCCGCGCAATGATGGCCGACAGGTCGATCTTGTCGACCCCACGCTGGAAATCGGCGATGTGGTCACGGCCAAAGGCCGTGCTGGTGCCGATTGTGTTGAACTGAAACACATCCGCACCGGCCCCGCCCGCCAGCCGGTCCGCGTTCAGCCCGCCATCCAGCGTATCGCGCCCTTCGCCCCCCACCAGCGTATCGCGCCCATATGCACCTGACAGATGGTCATCGCCGCCAAATCCGTAAACCCTGTCATCCCCTGCCTGCGCGAACACGGTCTCGCCCCCGACTCCGCCCCGGAAGATGTCTTGCCGCCCGCCCAACGTGGCGGTGCCCACATACATCGTGTCGCGCAGATCGACCGTGTCTTCGCCGCTGCCGCAGGTGATATCGCCAGTGATGACGCCAAAGCTACGCAGAGTATTGGTCCCGTCGCCCAAATCGATGCCGCCGATGATCGTGCCCTTGTTCACCACACGCTCGTCATCTCCGCCGGTCTGCACGCAGAGGCGGGCCGTCGTCGTCATCGTGCCTGTGTTATAGATGACGTTGTTTTCCGCCCGCCACCCTGCCAGCAGCACGATGACGGGTGCATCCTGTGCCTGCATCACGCCGAAGTTGCGCAGTTCCACCCCGCCGGACGCCGCCTTCACCACCGACGCGCCGTGACCCGTGGCCGTCATGTTGCCATCGCTGTGAATGACAATGTCGCCCCGGCTGGCGCTGGTGCAGTAAATCACATCCAGCGGTGATGTGAAGTCGCCCCCCAGATTGTGGATCGTTGTCGACCGACTCGAAATCACGACAGCATGGCCCAGTTGCGAACTGAGGCTGCCCCGGTTTTCCAGCAAACTCGCAACGTCCGCAATCGTGACGGCGCGCCCCACCACATCCAGCGCGCTGCCATAGGTCACCCGCCCCGTTTCCCAGGCCAACAAGGTTTGGCCCGTTGTCACCCGCCCCGTGATGGTGAACCCGCTCACAGCCCGGCCACCGTCGCCCCGCCATCCAGCAGGATGTTCTGCCCCACGATGAACCCCGCATGAACGCTGCACAAGAACGCGCAGGCCGCCCCAAACTCCTCCGCCGTGCCATAACGCCGGGCCGGAATGGTGGCAAAACGCGCCGCGCGTGCCGCGTCCATCGTGATCCCCTGCGCCCGCATCACGCCCGTATCCAGCGAATCGGCGCGATCTGTGGCGTGAATACCGGGCAGCAGGTTGTTGATCGTCACGCCAAACGGCGCCACCTGCCGCGAGGTGCCCGCCACAAACCCGGTCAGTCCCGACCGCGCCGCATTGGACAGGCCCAGTTGCGGCACCGGCGCCTTGACAGAGACGCTCGTGATGTTGACCACCCGCCCCCAGCCTTGCGCGATCATCCCCGGCAACAGCGCCTGCATCAGCGCAATCGGCGACAGCATATTGGCGTCCAGTGCGGCGATAAAATCATCACGGCTCCTGTCCGACCACAGGCCCGGCGGCGGGCCCCCGGCATTGGTCACCAGAATATCCACTGCACCCTGCGCCAACACCGCCGCGCGCCCCGCATCCGTGGTCACATCAGCGGCCACTGTGACCACCGTCACGCCAAAGCCGCGCAAGTCTGCCGCCGTTGCCTCCAACGCATCAGCCCCGCGCGCGTTCAGGATGACGTCCACCCCCGCCTGCGCCAAAGCCATCGCACAGCCGCGTCCAAGGCCCTTTGACCCCGCACAAACCAACGCCCGTTTGCCCGCAATACCCAAATCCATCTGTCGCCCCTATAAAAAGAAATCCGCTGCTGCCAGCGTCGTCACTTCCTGCACCGTAATTTCCATCTCGGACCCGCCGTCGCTGTCCAGATTGATCTCAACCCGCACATCTGCGCCATCATCCACAATGCGCACCTGACCTGCCGCTGTAAAATCCGCCGCGCCAATAAAGGTAAAGTTCTGGCTGCCCACCGCACCCGCATTGCCATCCAAGGCCCGCAGATCAATGTGGTCACCATCGCGCCGGAATTTGCCCACCACATCCGGCCCGCTGCCAAGGCTGTCGAATTGTGTGCTAAAGACAAACCGGTCATCACCAGACCCGCCATACATCACATCCAGCCCCCGCCCGCCGGTCAGCACATCTTCGCCATCACCGCCGCGCAGGATATCGTCACCAGCCCCACCTTGCAGTGTATCGTCACCCAAACCGCCAAATAGCAGGTTGTCGCGCCCATTGCCCGTCAGCGTATTGGCCAGATCATTGCCACCCCCCAAAATCGCATTGCCCGCCAGCACCAGCCGTTCGATCTGTGCACCCAGCACATAATCCACGCTGATGACCACCGTGTCCAATCCCCCGCCCGATACTTCCAACACACTGGTCGCCGCGTCGCTCAACTTATAAAGGTCATTGCCTGCGCCACCCTGCACGATGCCCGTCACATGCCCGCCACGCCCATCATAAACATCATTGCCCCCACGCAGCTTGATACCACCGATAATGTCGCCCGCATTGATGATCTGGTCCGCCGCATTATCCAGATCAATCGCCGCACCCGTGGCCGATCCCGTGCTGATGATGCCGGTGTTGGTGATCGTATTGCCTGTGCCTGCACTGCCATAAAGGATATCGATCGCCACACCCGTGGTCGCCGCAATGGTGCCATGATTGGCAATCACATTGCCGCCCGCATTCAGACTGATCGCTGCCCGCGCAGCCCCTGTCGTGCTGATCTCGCCGGTGTTCAGCAGTGTCAGGTTTGTCGCCGTCTCATTCAGAAACCGCACCGCCACGGCCCCGGTCGCATGAATGACCCCGCCATTGTTGATGCGCTGACCCGCCGTCAGCACGCCGCCGGTGAGGGCAAAATTCTCGGCCATGATGACACCCAGATTGCTGACCAGCGCGCCATTGCCGCAATACACCCCGTATGCGGTGTTATTGACGACCACGGCACCCGCCGCCAGAATGTACAGTGTGCCACCCGCCGCAACGCCTTGACCCGTTTGCTGCACGGTGTTCAGAACGGTGAAAGCCATGTGAATCAGCCTTTTTCTTGCCTGTCCCATCAGCACCCCTGCCCGCGGATGTGTCAACTCTGGCACCGCAACCGCCCGCAGATTGCCAAAAGATTGACGTAAAGACGTGTCATTCATATTCTTGCGCTATACGGCAGGCTGACGCCCGCGCTAAAGTTGCCCTGCCACGCCCCAACAGAAGATACAGATGCCAGCCGATACCCCCTTTACCCTGCCCGGACAGGCGTTTCAGGTCATTATGGCCGATGACATCTATGTGGCCCAGGGGGCCATGCTGGGCGATGCTTTGGCCGGACCGGATCAGGTGTGCCTTGGCGATGTCTACGCGTTGGAGGCAGGCAGTGTGCCCCTGCGGCTGGTGCTGACCCCCGGTGATGCGCTTCTGGCACCGGGAAGTGAGGCGGGCCGTCTGGGCGATGCGGTCACGCTTGAGGCGCGCTACACCCTGATGACGCCGGATGGGGACCGGGTGGAACTGGCCGTACTGCGGGTGGGCGACATGCGCTGTGCCCTGCCTTTGTCACCCATGGCCGCGCGCACGGAATATACGCTGCTGGCAGTGGATACGGCCCCCGCAGCGGCGCGGCTGACCGATTTGCTGAACGTGTCTTTTGCGCGCGGCACGCAAATCACGCTGTCATCGGGCCAACAGCGCGCGATCGAGGATTTGGCGGTGGGCGACCGCATCCTGACGCGCGATCATGGCGGCCAGCCCGTGGTCTGGGTCGGGCGCGCCACCTTGCGCGCCGTAGGGGCGTTTGCGCCGGTCGTGATCCCCAAGGGTGCGCTTGGCAACGCGGGTGATCTGATCGTCAGTCAGCATCACCGCATGTTCCTGTATCAACGCACCAAAACGCCGGGTCTGGCCACGGCGGAACTGCTGGTGCAGGCCAAACATCTGGCCGACGGCGACCGCATTTTCATTCGCGAAGGCGGCTATGTCGATTATTTCTGCCTGATCTTCGCGGGCCACGAAATCATCTATGCCGAAGGCGTGCCTGCGGAATCCCTGATGGTGAACGAGGCGACGGTCAACCGCCTGCCCCCGGAGCTTGCCGCAGAGGTCAAAGCCCGCTTTCCCGGCCTGAACCAGAACCAGCATTTCGGAACTGAGGCTGGGCGCGACGCGGTCAGCCTTCGCCCGCCGCGCCGCGCGACATGATGGACGGATCGGCTGCAATGTAGTAATTTAAAATTATTGAACTCAGGGAGTTTGCAACATGGCCTTTTTTCTGACTGGCACTGCGACCACCGCGTCGACATTCACCGCGTCCGTCGACGTTTTCCTTGTCCCGGGCGCGATGCGGACTGTCGATGGCACTTCGGTGGCGATGTCGGAACCCTCTGGCACCACCATGACCCGGCTGCGGATCGACGGAACGGTTCTGTGTTCAAACAATACTGCCATATTCTTGCAGTCCAATGGCAGCGGCACAGACAGGCTGGTGATCGGTGCATCCGGAGAAGTGCACGCCTTTGGCGGTGAAGGCGCGCGGATGGTTGGGCCAAATGCCCGCCTTATCAACGACGGGCAGATCAGCGGCGATACAGGTGCTGTCATCGCGGGCGGCGTCTTCAGCGTGGTCGACAATCGTGGCACCCTTGCAGGCACGGCGAATGGTGGCGCGGGCCTGTCGTGCATAGCGGGCCAGTCATTCGTGCAGGTGACCAACGCGGGCACGATTTCCGGCTTTAACGGCCTTACCGTCACCGGCAGCTATGTCGCCGTCACCAGCACGGGCACGATCCGCGCCACCGACGCCGGTGGTCTGGCGATCGATCTGACCTCTGCCTTCGCCGGATGCACGATCCGCAATGCTGGCCTGATCAGCGCACCGGATATGGCAATAGCGGGCGGCAGTGGTGACGACCTTATCGTCAATTCCGCGCGCATCCTTGGCGATATCGCACTTGCTGCGGGCGATGACACATTCGCGGGCGCGCGCGGTTCGGTTGACGGCACGATCAGCGGTGGCATCGGCAATGATAGCCTGTCCAGCGGTCTGAATGATGATACCGTCAGCGGTGATACCGGTAACGATACACTGCGCGGCAACGCGGGCGATGATCTGCTGTCAGGTGGCACCGGTATTGACAGGCTGCGGGGCGGCACCGGCAATGATATTCTCAGCGGCGGCACAGACGCCGACACCTTTCTGTTCACCACAGGCGACGGCATTGACCGGATCACCGATTTTGCAAACGGTGTCGACCGCCTCAACCTGAATGAACTGTCGATACCCACCTTTGCCGCACTGACTGCCGAAGTTGCCAACAGGGCCGGCGGATTACTGGTTGATCTGCGGGATTTCGGCGGCGGTACTGTTTTCCTGACTGGCATGACCAAGGCACTGTTTGACGCCGCCGATGTTGTTCTCTGACAGACATCAGCCGTAGAAAAACTCTTCCCGCACGATCTTGCCATTGGACACAGTGTAGATGCCCACCTCTTTCATCGCAAAGCGCACGCCGGTTTCCTTGGTCGTCGCTTCCGCGTCAAAAATCACCGCAAAGCGGTCATCACCATGCGCAAACGGCCCTGCAGCCGTAGATGCATGCACATCATGGTTGGCCTCCCACCAGTCATGCTTGCCCTCAATCGCGTCAATACCCGTGACGGTGGTGCCATTTCCCATATCCATGGCCTCTATCGACTGCGCGTCCGGCGCATACAGCACCCGCAGGTTTGCCTTCGCCTGCCCCGCATTGCAACCCGCCACCAGCGCCACACCAATCTCTTTCACGTCCATGTTCATCCTCCTTGTTCCGCTTGCGTTCTATCCTGCGCCTCTGCGCCCACCTGTCAAGCACACAGGGGTTTGCAGCCGCACCCCACAGCGCATATACGCCCGATATGACAAATCGTCCCGCCCTTCCGCCCGAAATTGCCCGCAGGCGCACATTCGCCATCATCTCGCACCCAGATGCGGGCAAAACCACCCTGACCGAAAAATTCCTGCTGTTCGGCGGGGCCATTCAGATGGCAGGCCAGGTCCGTGCCAAGGGCGAAGCACGCCGCACAAGGTCCGACTTCATGAAGATCGAGGCGGATCGCGGCATTTCCGTATCCGCCAGCGCCATGTCGTTCGATTTTGGCACGTTTCGCTTTAACCTTGTCGATACCCCCGGCCACAGCGATTTTTCCGAAGACACCTACCGCACCCTGACCGCCGTTGATGCCGCTGTCATGGTGATTGACGGGGCCAAGGGCGTCGAATCGCAAACGCGTAAACTGTTCGAGGTGTGCCGCCTGCGCGACCTGCCGATCCTGACCTTCTGCAACAAGATGGACCGCGAATCTCGTGATGTCTTTGACATCATCGACGAGATTCAGGAAAACCTTGCCATCGACGTCTGCCCGGTCTCCTGGCCCATCGGCATCGGGCGCGACTTCCTTGGTGCCTACGACATCCTG
>JANNBG010000232.1:0-4871 GCA_031385205.1 Rhodobacterales bacterium | reverse complement strand
CCGAGGCGACAGCCCTGACCGACATCAACCCCGTCCTTATCACCCTTGGGGCCGCCCTGTTCCTTGGCGAATCCCTTGGGCCCCGCCGCATTGCGGGCGTCTTTGTCGCCATGTGTGGCGCGCTGATCGTCATCCGCCCCGGCATGGGCGTCTTTACCCCTGCCGCCCTGCTGCCGCTTGGGGCCGCCATCTGTTACACGGCCAATGCCCTGCTGACCCGCCGCATCGGCCCGCATGAACCCGCGTGGACTGCGCTGTTCTATGCCGCCGCCTTTGGCACCATCGCCGGGGCCTTTGCCCTGCCCTTTGTCTGGCACCCCATCGCCGCAGCCGATCTGCCCCATTTTGTCCTTATCGGCGTCTTGGGCACCGGCGCGCAGCTTTGCATCATCCGCTCCTTTTCCATGACCGAGGCTGCCGTGGTCGCGCCCTTTGCCTATGCGGGTATCCTGTGCGCCACGCTGTGGGGTATCCTGTTCTACCGCGAATACCCCGATGGCTGGACGATCATCGGCGCGCTTGTGATCGTAGTGGCGGGTCTTTATGTCTGGCATCGCGAAACCATGGCAAAACCGCAATGACAAAGGTGTCCCACTGGCTGCAAGACCGCGCCATCCGCGCGCTGATCTGGGGCCTGCTGCGCCTGCCTTACCGCATCCGCGTGCCGCTGTGTGGCTGGGTCATGGCCCAGCTGATTGCACCCATTGCCGGATACCGCAAGCGCGTGCGTGAAAACCTTGCCCTGATTCTGCCCGACCTGCCGCAGGCCGAGGTCAAACGCCTCACCTTCGCTGTGCCCGATAACGTCGGCCGCACCATCATCGAGATTTATTCAGGGCCAGAATTCACCATGCGTGTGGCCACCCCCGAAGGCCCCGGTCTGGCCGCGCTGGATCATGCCCATGTCACGCAGAAACCCGTCATCCTTGTGACCGGGCATTTCGGCAATTATGACGCCAGCCGCGCCGCCCTGATCGCACGCGGCTTTCGCGTCGGCGCACTCTACCGTCCGATGAAGAACACCTATTTCAATGCCCACTATGTGCAGGCCATCAGCCGCATCGGCACGCCGCTGTTTCCGCGCGGGCGTGCGGGCCTGTCCGATATGGTCCGCCATCTGAAATCCGGTGGCATGCTGGGCCTTGTGATTGACCAGCACATGAACCACGGGGCCGACCTCACCTTTTTCGGCGTCACCGCCCAAACTGCCCTGTCCGCCGCCGAACTCGCCCTGAAATATGATGCTTTGCTGGTGCCCACCTATGCCATCCGCCAGCCTGACGGGTTGAATTTCAAGATCGTGGTCGAGGCCCCCATTCCCCACGGCACCGCCGAGGCGATGACACAGGCCCTGAATGACAGCCTCGAGGCTTTGGTGCGTCAGCATATGGATCAGTGGTTCTGGATTCACCGCCGCTGGAAGGCACCCCGTTAAGGTGATACCTTCACATCAACAGACAATGCGTTGATATCGTTACGGCCTTGCCGCAGCCAATATGTCCGCCGGTCCTTGCTGCTGCAAAATCACCACCACATCCTGATCGCCTTTGATCGTCGCCTTCATCTGCAAAGGCGCTGCCCCCGACCATTCGCCGATGGTGTCCCATGCCGTGACGATGTTATGATAATTCACCGTCCGCCCTGCGTTTTCGCCCCGTTCGATCGCAACACTTTCCTGCGCGTGATAGCGCACCACAACCACATCCAACGGCCCGCTGATCGCCCCGATGACTTTGGCTGAAATCGCCAGCTTGTCGCCCGTCCGCACCACATCCAGCGCCACATCTGTCGCCGTGTTCTGATGTGCGCGGATCAGCGCGTTGATCGCCTGCGGGTTGTTGCCTTCAACCCGGTCTACCCCGCCCACAATCATCTGCGGCGTATAGATCGTCCGGCTGCCCGCAGCCCGCGCATAGGCCTGCTGCCGATCGGTGAATTTGGCCATCGAAAACGTATCCGCCCAGCCAATGTAATCCCAATAATCCACATGCATCGCCAAGGGGATGATGGATGGATCATTCACCAATGTTGCCAGATATTCATCCGCTGGCGGGCAGGATGAACAGCCTTGCGATGTATACAGCTCCACCACGACAACGGGTTCCGCCTGTGCTGCAATCGGCCCAGTCAGGGCCACTGCGGTCAACAGGCCGCAGGCGAAGTGTCGCATGGTCATTTCTTTTTCATCCCCTCGTGGTTTGTTTGTTCTAATGGGGAAGTGCGATTGCTGCTAATCAAGGTTTTGAGAGGCTTTCGTGACCCTGCGTGCGATTGCACTTTCTGCATACCGTGGTATACAATAGCCAGGCGATTCACCAAGGAGGCCTCCCATGACCGTCACCGTCGGACACGACAGCGCCAAAACCCGCACCTCCCTGACCGCAGGTGGTCAGACCCTCCACTACTATTCCATCCCCACAGCACAGGCCGCGGGCCTGGGTGATTTCGCCAACCTGCCCGCGTCGCTGAAGGTGGTTCTCGAAAACATGCTGCGCTATGAAGATGGCCGTACCGTCACGCTGGATGACATCCGCGCCTTTGGCGTCTGGGGTGCCAATAAAGGCCAGAACCCGCGCGAAATCGCCTATCGCCCGGCCCGCGTGCTGATGCAGGATTTCACCGGCGTGCCCGCCGTCGTTGACCTCGCCGCCATGCGTGACGGCATTCTTGGCCTTGGCGGCGATGCCCAGCAGATCAACCCGCTCGCCCCCGTTGACCTTGTCATCGACCACTCCGTGATGATCGACGAATTCGGCACCCCGCGTGCCTTTCAGGCCAACGTTGACCGTGAGTATGAGCGGAACATGGAACGCTACGTCTTTCTGAAATGGGGCCAGAAGGCGTTCAACAATTTCCGCGTCGTGCCCCCCGGCACCGGCATCTGCCATCAGGTCAACCTCGAATACCTGGCCCAAACCGTCTGGACGGATACCGATCAGCACGGCCAGGTGGTCGCCTACCCCGACACACTCGTCGGCACAGACTCGCACACCACCATGGTCAACGGTCTGGCCGTGCTGGGCTGGGGCGTCGGCGGGATCGAGGCCGAGGCGGCGATGCTGGGCCAACCCGTGTCCATGCTGATCCCTGAAGTCGTGGGCTTCAAACTGACGGGTGCCATGATGGAGGGCACCACCGCCACCGACCTTGTGCTGAAGGTCGTGCAAATGCTGCGCAAGCACGGCGTGGTGAACAAATTCGTCGAATTCTACGGCGAAGGGCTGGACCTGCTGCCACTCGCCGACCGCGCCACCATCGCCAACATGGCCCCCGAATACGGCGCCACCTGCGGCTTTTTCCCCATCGACAACGAAACCCTGCGCTACCTGCGCAACACCGGGCGTGACGACTCCCGCGTGGCCCTCGTCGAGGCCTACGCAAAGGCCAACGGCATGTGGCGCGGCCCCGACTACGCGCCGATTTACACCAGCACCCTGCATCTGGATATGGCCACCATCGTCCCCGCCATTTCCGGCCCCAAACGCCCGCAGGATTTCCTGCCGCTGACCGATGCCAAGGCGTCATTCGCCCGTGAAATGGCAGGCGGTTTCGCCCGCCCCATGGGTAAGGAAGTCCCCGTCGCAGGTGAAGCCTACACCATGACCTCCGGCAAAGTCGTCATCGCCTCCATCACTTCCTGCACCAATACCTCCAACCCTTACGTCATGATCGGCGCTGGCCTTGTGGCCCGCAAGGCGCGTGCGCTTGGCCTGACCCGCAAACCTTGGGTCAAAACCTCCCTCGCCCCCGGATCGCAGGTCGTGTCGGAATACCTCAATGCCGCTGGCCTGCAAGAAGACCTCGACGCCATCGGCTTCAACCTCGTGGGCTATGGCTGCACCACTTGCATCGGCAATTCCGGCCCCCTGCAGCCCGAAATTTCCGCCGCCATCAACGAAGGTGACCTCGTCGCCGCCGCCGTCCTCTCCGGCAACCGCAACTTTGAAGGCCGCATTTCCCCTGATGTGCGCGCAAACTATCTGGCCTCCCCGCCCCTCGTCGTCGCCTACGCCCTCGCAGGTGACATGAACATCGACCTGACCACCGAACCCCTTGGCATCGGCACCAATGGCCCGGTTTACCTGCGCGATATCTGGCCAACCAACCACGAGATCGCCGAACTGGTGGAGGCGACCGTCACCCGCGCCGCGTTCCAGAAAAAATATGCCGATGTCTTCAAGGGCGATGAAAAGTGGCAGGCCGTCAAAATCACCGAGCGCGAAACCTATGACTGGCCCCCTGCCTCCACCTATATCCAGAACCCGCCCTATTTCCGCGGCATGGCCAAAACCCCCGGTGTCATCTCTGACATCTCCGGTGCCCGCATCCTCGCCCTTCTGGGCGACATGATCACCACCGACCACATCTCTCCTGCCGGGTCCTTCAAGGATAAAACCCCCGCTGGCCGCTATCTGCTCGACCATCAGGTGCCGGTGTCCGAATTCAACTCCTATGGCGCGCGGCGTGGCAACCACGAGGTCATGATGCGCGGCACCTTTGCCAATATCCGCATCAAGAATGAAATGCTGGATGGCGTCGAGGGCGGCTATACCCTTGGCCCCGACGGCCTCCAGACCAGCATCTTCGACGCCTCCATGGCCTATCAGGCGGCTGGCACGCCCCTCGTCATCTTCGGCGGCATCGAATATGGCGCAGGCAGCAGCCGCGACTGGGCCGCCAAGGGCACTGCTTTGCTCGGCGTCAAAGCCGTCATCGCCGAGTCGTTCGAGCGTATCCACCGCTCCAACCTCGTCGGCATGGGCGTCATCCCGATTGAATTCACCGGCGGCGATACGCGCAAGTCTTTGGGGCTGAAGGGCAATGAGGTGATCAGCATCACAAACCTCGCAGGCGACCTGAAACCCCTGTCA
>JANNBG010000162.1:0-1887 GCA_031385205.1 Rhodobacterales bacterium | reverse complement strand
TACGACAACATCTTTTTCACCGAAAAGTTCGACGAAGGCATGCAATCGGTGCTGGACACATCAAGACCAAGCACAAGGTCAACCTGAAAACGATCCCGAAGTTCAACGAAAGCGAAGGCCACGGGCCCAAACGCCTGCACCCGGTGCAGGATTATTTCGACGATCTGTCGATGCATCTGGTCTGGGAAATCTACAAACGCGACTTTCAGGTGTTCAAGTATGATTTTGACAACCCGGCGAACAAGATGCCGGTAGGCGAGATTGATCTGGACGAGGTGCATGCCAAACTTGGCGAATAACGCGGGGTATTCGGGCACACCGCTTTGGCGCAAGCTGGGGTTTGACGCGGGTGTGGCGTCTGTGGTGATGGGCGCGCCGGGGGATTATGCGGGGCTGATCGGCATTCCGGCATCGCCCTTTGTGTTGCCCACGGACACATTGCTGCCAGAAGGCACCAGATTTCTGCACCTGTTCACGGTGCATCGGGCCGAAATGGAGGCGGTTCTGACAAGCGCACGCCACAGGCTGGCCCCGACAGGCATGGTCTGGATCAGCTGGCCTAAAAAGGCATCCAGGGTGCCAACCGACATCACCGAAGACACGATCCGCGAAGTGTGCCTGCCGATGGGGTTCGTGGATGTCAAGGTGTGTGCGGTGACAGATGTGTGGTCAGGCCTGAAACTGATGATCCGCAAGGAACTGCGTTAGCCTTCAAATCAACCCTTCCGCCCGGAACAACCCCTTCACATCCACCTGTGGGCGTGCGCCGAAATGCCCGATCACCTCTGTCGCCGCGATGCAGCCCATGCGTCCCGCAACGGCCAGCGGTTGACCCGTGGCCATCCCATACAAGAACCCTGCCGCGAACTGATCGCCCGCACCCGTTGCATCCACCGGCACCACGCGGTTCACCGCCGCCTCGGCGCGTTCATCACCCCGGAACAACAACACCGCATCACCTGACCGCGTACAGACCACCACCGGGCAATCGCGGCGCGCCTGCGCCAGGGCATCGTCGATGCCACACTGATACAGCGCTTCCCATTCGTGGACATTGCCGATCACATAATCCAGTTCCTTCACCAGTGCGCAGAAACTGTCCCGATGCCGGTTCACACAGAACGGGTCTGACAGCGCAATCCCCGCCTTACCCCCACCCGCATGGCAGGCCCGTGCCGCCTTCAGGAACGCAGCCTTGCCCTGATCCTTGTCAAACAGATAGCCTTCAAGAAACAGCCATTCCGTCTGCCCTGCGACCGTATCTGCCACATCATCAGGCCCCAGATCTGCGCTGATGCCCAGATAGGTGTTCATCGACCGCTCACCATCCGGGCTGACGAAGATCATCGACCGCGATGTCGGCAGACCCGCCCCCACCACCGGCCCGTTCGGGAAATCCGTCCCCTCTGCCGTCAGACTGCGCGCATAAAACCGCCCCAGCGCCTCGTCCCTGACCCGCCCAATGAACGCTGTCGTCAGGCCCATTGACCCCAACCCCGCCACCGTATTGCCCACTGATCCGCCTGGTGCTTCCGTGCGTTCCTTCATCGCCGAATACAGCGTTTCGGCCCGTTCGCGTTCCACCAGCTGCATGATGCCCTTGGTGATGCCCATGTGGTCCAGAAACGTTTCTTCCCCCTGCGCCAGCACGTCCACAATCGCATTGCCAATGCCCACCACCTGATACCGTGTCATGCTGTCTTTTCCTGAAACTGGCACCACTCCCTGATCGGGCACACGGCGCATTTGGGTCTTCGCGCCACGCAGATATACCGCCCGTGCAGGATCAGCCAGTGGTGTGCGTGCATCTGAAATTCCGCTGGTACGTTATCTTCTATGGCGCGTTCGACCGCGACCTCGTCCTTGCCAGGTGCGATCCCCGTACGG
>JANNBG010000160.1:0-2535 GCA_031385205.1 Rhodobacterales bacterium | reverse complement strand
CCGTTGCAGGAAATAGACCGACCCGCCGGTACCCAGGAACACCTCACGCGCTGGCAACTGGTCCGGCTGTGCGGCATAGGCCGTGACCGTGCCGCGCGCATCCCCGCGGCTGGTTTGTGCCGGTGTGCGATAGATGCCTTGAAAGCCATACAGTGTGCGTTCATTGCGCAGATATTCACCGCCGCGCAATTCGCCCTTGTAGTTGCCCCACAGCACGGATGACCCATCCCGTTCCGCACGGAAGTAGAATTTCCCGTTGGTGGGCGCATCTTGCAGGATCGTGCTGTCATCGCCATAGGTCGGATAGGCGAAATCGGGGTTCAGCCTGTCCAACACGCTTTGCGGGTCTTTCTTGTCAAAATCGCGGAACAAATCACGCAGATTGTTTTCACCTGTGTCGGCAGATGAGGTGATGGTCCAGCCGCCAATCGTCTTGCCGCGTGTGTAATAGGCCAGACGCCCACGGTCGTAGGTGTCGCCCTTGTTCTCGCCCTTCAGAATGCGCCCGACGGTCAGATCGCCCGTGGCCACTGTGAACCATTCCGATTGCGGGATGCTGATGACCGGGTCCAGCGACAGGTTTTCACCCCCGCCTGTCACGCGCACAGGCACTATGCGGTCACCCGCAGGCAGGATGCGCTGGATGACGAAATCGCCTTTGGAATCGGGCCGGATCACCTCGCCCAACGCGCTGATCGTGGCACCGGGCGACAGACCCTTGCCGCGCACGGTGACGGCACCGCCTTGCACAGGGATGCGCCGCCTTACGGTGCTATCATAACCTTCTTCCTCGGTTGCCACGATGCTGCGTTTCACCGCAATTGGGGCGGTTTCATCAAACCTGCCCGTCGCATCAAACACCCGGTGCACCACGACAAAGTTCTCGCCCTTGGGCAGGTTGATCGTCACCGTGCCGTTCGGGTCAATCGGATAGGTGCCGATCAACCGTGCATCACCCACGCCGCCCCGGTCAAACACCTGCACATCGGCCTTGGCGATCCACGCCGGGTAATTCATCCGGCTTTGCACCGTCACACGCTGGTGAGTTACATCCGTGATCTCAAGGTCCAGCCGGGGCCGCACACCCAGACCATCCACCACCACCGTCACATCGGCGGATGACTTGAACGGCGGCACAACGCGCCGCGCGGTGGTGGCCACCGACACATCACCCGCAATGGTTTCACCGTCGATGGTAATGGCAAACCCGCCGTCCTGCGCGTCGGCAGCCTGCGCCAGCGCCAGCAGTGACACTGTCAGGATCAGTCTTTGGGGAAGCTTTTTCATGACCATCCCTCCCTATTGAACCCGACCAACGGATTTCTGCACATTCAAATCGTAGCTGCCCACACCCCGCCACGCGCGCCGGATCAGCTTTTCCACCGCCGACAGCCGCGCCAAGGCCCCAGCCTCATCTTCGCCCCCAGCCATCAGATAGGTCAGACGCAAGGTCGAAGGCGTATCCGCGATGCGTTTCATCAGTTTGGCCACACCGTCGATCAGCCCCTGCCCCGGGTCCGTCGTATCCGCCATAAAAGCCTTGGCCGTCAGCGCGATGTCGACCATTTCTGTCGCGGCCACGCCAAAGTTCATCTTGGCAACCTTGCCCGCCGTCAGCCGCAAGGTGCGCGGGTTTTCGGTGGTCAGGGCATAGCCCGTGGGCAACGTCCGTGTATCCAGCTTCAACGTGAAGTTGGACCCCGTCTTACCCGGCAAGGCCGCACAGGGCACATGGAAACGGCCATATTCATCGGTCGTTATCAGCAGACCGTTGACCGTGACCACCCGCACCCCCGCAATGCCCGGTTCAATCTCGCTATCCGGCAGTTCCGGTTCACCCAGCTTGCCATATTTGTCCTGATAGTAATCCTGATTGGTCACGGCAGCCTTTGGATCATAGTAATCCTGAATGCCGTTGCCATTGCGGTCGTCAAAGACTTTGCCGATCACATCGCTGCAGTCAAAGATCGCTTCGGGCACGATTTGCACGATGGCCGACGCGGTATTCGAAATCTCGTTCCCATCCGCATCCAGCATCACCGCACGGTTTTCCATCTCGCCCACATCCGCAGACCCCGTCACACGTGCGGCAATCTTGATCGTCAGTGTCTCACCCCCGCTCAGCGTGCGCGGGCCCCAGATCAAACGCTTGCCGCGGATCGTGGGTTCTATCGCCACACCATTCAGGCGCGCGGACCCCGGCGTGTAAACCAGACCCGCTGGCAGAATGTCAACAAACGTTGCATCCGGGTACACGGTGGCCAGATCATTGGCGAAGGTCAGGGTATAGTTGATCGTTTCACCGAACACCGCTGTCGTGCGATCCGCCGTTTTGGAAGCAGAAACGTCGACCCCAGCGGTGCAATTCACCACGGGGATGTTGTTGTTGATAAAGTACGGCGCACCTTCGACCACCACAAACGTGGTGTAGTAAGGATTGGCCGCAGCACTGCCATTGGCCAGCACACCCGTCGTGCCCGCCTCGGATGACCCGATGGAAATCAGGTCCGCCGGGATCAGCGCGCCCAGATCAAG
>JANNBG010000123.1:0-2365 GCA_031385205.1 Rhodobacterales bacterium | reverse complement strand
GCGATGCCACGCCGGGGCTTGTGGCGAAGCCTTCGGGGCGGTGGGGGGCTTTGACGGAAGTGTCGCGCGGCAAGGACACGCCTTCGGGGCATTGGGAATTGGCGGGGGTGCCGGTGCCGGGGGAGTGGCATTATTTCCCGGATACGGTGCCGACGTTTCCGGTGGAATTGACCGATCTGGTATGCCGGCTGGCGGGGGTTTCGGGCATCTTGGGCAACTGCCATGCGTCGGGCGTGCCGATCATCGAGGCGCATTGTGCGGCGCATCTGCGGACGGGGTGGCCGATTTGTTATACCTCGGCGGATTCGGTGTTCCAGATTGCGGCGCATGAAGAGGCGTTTGGGTTGGAGCGGCTGTTGAAGCTGTGCGCGGATCTGGCACCACACCTGCATGCGATGAAGGTGGGCCGGGTGATTGCGCGGCCCTTTACGGGCGTGCCGGGGGCATTTCAACGCACAAGCAACCGGCATGATTATGCGATGGCGACGCCTGCGCCAACCTTGTTGGATTGGGTGCAGGATGCAGGATATGCGACGCATGCGGTGGGCAAGATTGGGGACATCTTCTCGATGCAGGGGATTGGCCGCTTGCATAAGGGGAAGTCAGATATTGATCTTTTCGAACATTTATTGCGGTTGCAGGTGGAGGCAGATGATGGCAGCTTTACTTTTGCCAACTTTGTCGAATTTGACAGCCTGTATGGGCACCGCCGGGATGTGGCGGGCTATGCGCGGGCGCTGGAATGGTTTGATGGGCAGGTAGGGGTGTTCCTGAAGGGGATGCAGCCGGGGGATTTGGCGATTTTCACGGCAGACCATGGCAATGACCCGACATGGCGGGGCACGGACCACACGCGGGAACGGGTGCCGGTGCTGTGCGCGGGCGTGGGGACGGGTGAGATTGGCCACGTGGGTTTTGTGGACGTGGCGGCGACGATCGCGGGGCATCTGGGGGTGGCGGCGCAGGGGCCTGGAAAGGCGTTTCTGTGACACCGAAGATTGAGTTGCATCTGCATCTGGAAGGGGCGGCGCCGCCTGCGTTTATCCGTGATCTGGCAAAGCGGAAGCATATTGATATTGCTGGGATATTTAATGAAGACGGCAGTTACCGCTTTACCGATTTCTGGGATTTTATCAAGGTGTATGAAGCGGCGACGAGTGTTTTGACGACGGCCATGGATTATCACAACCTGACGCTGGCGGTGCTGGAACAGTCGGCGCAAAGCGGGGTGATTTATTCGGAAACCTTCCTGTCGCCGGATTTTTGCGGGGGCCGGGATATTGGCGCGTGGAAGGAGTATTCTGCGGCGATACGCGAGGCAGCTGATAGCGGTGCGCGGGATATGGGGATCACGTTGCGGGGCATCATCACCTGCATCCGGCATTTCGGGCCGGATAAGGCGCGTGAGACGGCGCGCTGTGCGGCGGAGACGGCGGGGGATTGGATTGTGGGCTTTGGCATGGGCGGGGATGAGAAGGTCGCGAAACCTGCGGACTTTACCTATGCCTTTGATGTGGCACGCGAAGCGGGGCTGCGGATTACCAGCCATGCGGGAGAGTGGGGCGGGCCGGAGTCCATTCGTGATACGTTAAAGGCGTTCAGGCCGGAACGGATCGGGCATGGGGTGCGGGCGATTGAAGACCTTGCCTTGGTGGATGAGTTGGCGGAGCAGGGGATCGTTCTGGAGGTTTGTCCGGGGTCGAATATCGCGCTGGGCCTGTACCCGACATGGCGAAAGCACCCGATTGCGGAGTTGGATCGGCGCGGTGTGAAGGTCACGATCAGCACGGATGATCCGCCGTTTTTTCATACCACGATGGCGCGGGAATATGACCTGCTGGCCGAGGCGTTTGACTGGGATGCAGGGCAATTTGCGCGCATTGCGAAGCAGTCGCTTGACGCGGCGTTCTGTGATGCGGATACGAAAGATCGGATCAGAAAACGCCTGGAGGCCGCCGATGCTTGACCATTTGACCGTCGTTGGGCACCCGTTGGTGCAGCATAAACTGACGCTGATGCGGGAAAAGGATACGTCCACAGCCAGTTTTCGTAAGCTGCTGCGCGAGATCAGTTTGCTGTTGGCATACGAGGTGACGCGGGCGCTGCCGATGACGACAAAGCGGATCGAGACGCCGCTGGAGGCGATGGATGCACCGGCGATTGAGGGCAAAAAGCTGGCGCTGGTCAGCATTTTGCGGGCGGGGAACGGGCTGCTGGACGGCATTCTGGAGTTGATCCCGGCGGCGCGCGTGGGGTTTGTGGGGCTGTACCGTGACCCCGAAACGCTGCAACCCGTGCAGTATTATTGCAAGCTGCCGGACCATATGGAGGACCGGCTGGCGATTGTGGTGGACCCGATGCTGGC
>JANNBG010000086.1:0-8823 GCA_031385205.1 Rhodobacterales bacterium | reverse complement strand
ATGTGATCTTGCAGCACACGGATTCGACGGCACCACTGGCGGAAGCGGCGAAAACGCCGGGTGTGATTGGCTTTGGGCAGGCGTCGGATATGGCGGCGTTCAAGCCATCACCACGGGTGTCGGCGATTATCGACAATTGGGCGCCATATTATGTGAAGCGCGTGGCGGCGGTGATGGATGGGTCATGGGCCACGGGCAATGCATGGGGCGGCATGGCGGAAGGCGAAGTGGTGATGGGCGAGATCACCGAGACGGTTCCGGCGGATGTGAAGGCGGAGGCGGAGAAGATGATCGCGGATATCACGGCGGGGACGTATCATCCGTTTACCGGGCCGATCAACAAGCAGGACGGGTCGGTATGGTTGGCAGGCGGGGTGAAGGCGTCGGACGGCGAGTTGTCAGGGCTGAACTTCTATGTCGAAGGGATTGTGGGCGACATTCCGGCGTGATTGTTGGCTGCAGGCACCGGGGGTTTCACACCCCCGGACCCCCGTGAGATAGTTGAGAACAGAGGAAGGGGTGCGGTGGTGCCCCTTTTTTCATGTGAGGGATGATGGACGCGGATTTTCTGATTATCGGTGGTGGGATTGCGGGGGTGTCGGCGGCGGCACGGCTGGCGGCGTTGGGGTCTGTGGTGCTGGTGGAGCGGGAGGGGGTGCTGGGGCATCATGCGTCGGGGCGGTCGGCGGCACTGTACGAGCCGCGGTATGGGCTGCCCGCCGTGGTGGCGTTGAGCATGGCGGGCGGGGATGAGTTTCGGGCATCGGGGCTGTTGTCGCCACGGGGGTTGATGATTGTTGGCAAGGCTGGCGATGAGGCACAGTTTGCAAGCGATATCAAGGCGATGGATTTGCAGCGGGTGACGATTGAGGAAGCGCGGTCGGTGGTGCCTGTATTGAACGCGGAGACGGTTCGTGAGGTCGCGATGGCGAGCCATGCGTGGGATATTGATACGGACCGCATGCTGCAAGGCTATGCGCGGGAGGCGAAGCGGCTGGGCGCGCGGGTTGTGACGGGGGCGGAGGTGACGGTGATTTCGCGGGAGGGCGCGGGGTGGCGGGTCGTGACGTCGCAGGGGGATTTCACGGCGGGCATGGTGGTCAATGCGGCGGGGGCCTGGGCAGACCAAGTGGCGGTGATGGCGGGGGTGCGGCCCACCGGGCTCATGCCAATGCGCAGGTCGATGGCGCGGATCCCGGCACCGGGGGGGCATGACGTGCGGGGGTGGCCGATGATCTTTGGGGCGGGCGAGACGTGGTATGCCAAGCCGGATGCGGGGGCATTGATCGTATCACCAGCGGATGAGGATGTGATGGTGCCGCACGATGCGTTTGCGGATGATATGGTACTGGCCGAAGGGCTGGCGCGGTACGGGGAGATGGTGACGGAGCCTGTCACGCGCCTGCTGGCCAATTGGGCGGGCCTGAGGACATTTGCGCCTGACCGGGTGCTGGTGATCGGACGGGATGTAGCGGAGCGTACGTTTTTCTGGCTGGCGGGGCAAGGCGGGTATGGGTTTCAATCGGCACCGGCGGCCAGCCGGTTGGTGGCGGATTTGGTGAATGGATCAGCTTCGGAATTGGGGGATGATTTGGTGGCAGCCTTGTCGCCCGCGCGATTTGGGGGATGACAACGCCCGTGCCGTGCGGCAGCATCAGCCCATGAAATACGCCGTTTATGCCATGGTCTTTCTTCTTGCCGCTTGCGGTGGGCGTAGCCCATCACCCACTGTTGCAGTGCCTGCGGCCATTGCTGCACCCAACTTTACCGACGCTGATCCGCATGATTATCAGGGTCGGTCACCTGCGCGGTATGCTGTGCATGGTACTGATACTTCACGCTTTCAGACGCATGTGGATTGGTCGGCTGCGCGGGCGAATGGGGTGAACTTTGCTTATGTGAAGGCGACGGAAGGGGGCGATTTTTTTGACCCGCTGTTTGCCAAAAACTTCCAGGCCGCCAGGCGTGCCGGCGTCAGGGTGGGGGCCTACCACTTCTGGTATCATTGCCGGCCTGGGGTGGAGCAGGCGCGGTGGTTTATCCGCAATGTGCCGCGTGCTGCCGGGGCCTTGCCGCCGGTGGTGGATGTGGAATGGACACCGTTTTCACCGACCTGTACGCGCCGCCCGCCGGGGCCGGAGGTGCGGCGCGAGGTGGAGGCGTTCATGGATGCGCTGGAGGCGCATTATGGCCAGCGGCCTTTGGTATATGTGTCACCCGATATTTATGAGGGTGCAGATTTGGGCCGTCTGCGGGGGGCGGAGTTCTGGTTGCGGTCGGTGGCGGGGCATCCGTCAGAGGTGTATCCGGGGCAGGGCTGGACCTTCTGGCAGTACAGCGGGACGGGGGGCATTCCGGGGATTGCAGGCAAGGCCGATCTGAACGTGTTTGCAGGGTCTGCACGGGGGTGGGCAGAGTGGTTGGCGATCCGGGCGCAATAGCGGCGTAAGCGGCTGATATTGGTTGGGAAATGGCGTCTTCCTGACGTCTTCTTTGCGTGCGTATGTTTCAGGATACGTTGGGGGTGAAAATGGGGGGTGAACCCGCGCGAAAAGGCGCGGAACCACGCCACCCTACGATTTTTTGCGACGGCGTCGGAGCCAGAGTTCGACCCGGCGGCGGACGCGGATTATCAGGTTTGAGATCGGGCCGCGCAACGGCGGCAGGTCAACGGCCAGCAGCAACAGGCCGAGCGGCAGCATCCAAAGCCCCAGCACGGGCAAGAACCAGAACATCCCGCCGACGGTCAAAAGCAGTGCGAGGGGCAGGCGGATCAGCAGCCATTTCTTGGAGCGCAAAAAGGCGATGGTGCCACGCAGGGGTGGAATCAGGCGCGACAGCACCTCGAACTGGCGGGCAAAGCGGCGGTCCGTGGGGGTCATGGCAATCTCGCAGTGGCAGAAGACGAACATGGGGCCGGGATGTGACGGCTGCAAGACAGGGTGTTGCACGCCGGGGTTGTAAAGCGTGGGATGGGGTGTGGGTATGCCATGGCTGGGCTTGCAATAGACCCAGTCTGACTTGGGGTCACGGCGGAAAAGCGCCGAGGGCGTGCCGCAATCAGAAAGGGATCATTTATGCCAAGTTTCTTGTTGGAGAGTACCGTCAGCGGCCCCGGCATTCGCGCCGATATGAGCGCGGATTCGAATGCGTATACGATAGTTGGCTTCTTTACTTATCAGCTTTCCACCGATTCCGTAGCCATTTTTGGTATTGCGGATCAACAGGGTGTGACGGTGCTCGGCAATGTCGTGTCGTTGAACAGTGCTGCGGTGGTTCTGCGCGGTGCCGGTGGGTCTGTCACGATTGGTACAGCGGGCACTGTTAGCAGCAATAGCACAGGTGTGGCCGCAGTGCGCATGTTGAGTGACGCCTCCCGTGTAAACAACGCGGGCTGGATTTCGGGTGGAACTGGTGTGGCGTTGGAGGGGTCGGGCAACATCGTCAATTCGGGCACGATTTCGGGCACCGGGACAGCCTGTAACAACGACGTGGAGGCACCGGCGGGCATCACGCTGTCCTTACCCACGCCGGGCGTGATGCAGATTGCAAACACCGGGCTGATCGAAGGTGCGTATCAGGTGTTCAGCGCCCTTTATGCGGACCAGCGGTTTGCGATCTGGAAAACGCGGGGGCAGGACAACACGATCACCATCGACAACGCGGGCAGGTTAAGTGGGAACGTGGACCTGCAGGGGGGCGCTGCAACGCTGCGCCATACCGGTACGATCATGGGCGAAGTGCGGCTGGGGGAAGGCGCGGATTTCATGTCGAACGGTGGGACGATCACGCAGGATGTGAATTTTGGCGCGGGGGTGGATGGCGACAGGTTGGACAACACGGGCACGCTGTTGCGCAACGTGCTGATGGGGGACGGGGCAGATACGGTTGTTGCGGGTGGTACGATTGCGGGGGATCGGGGAATGACGGGCTGTCGGGCGATGCGGGGCTGGATACGCTGTATGGCGGGCAGGACGTGGACGCGCTGTCTGGCGGGGATGCCGCGGACGAGGTATCTGGCGGGGATGGCAGCGACACGGTGAATGGCGATGCGGGGGCGGATACGCTGTTTGGTGGGGCGGGTCAGGATACGATGGATGGCGGCGCGGGCATTGATACACTGCGCGGCGGTGCGGGGGATGACAGCATCAGCGGCGGCACGTCGGGGGACAGCCTTATTGCGGGCGGCTTGGGTGAAGACACGCTGAACGGTGATGCTGGAAACGACAAACTGTTCGGCGACGCAGGCGATGACCGGCTGGATGGCGGGGCGGGGCGCGATACGCTGACAGGCGGGGCGGGGGCGGATGATATCGACTTGTTCGACATTGATGCGAAGACGGGCGTTGCGGGCAATCAGGCCTTCACGTTCATCGGGGCGGCGGATTTCCAGATCGGGCTGACGGGTGCGCCTGTTTTGGCGGTGGGTGATTTGATTTTGTGAGGCGGGGTTGGCGGTTACGGAAACATAGCAAAACATAGGACAGACAGCATGCCGGTTTTTACATTGACGACCATTCTGAACACCACCGGCATCCGCGCCGACATGGGGGCGGATCAGTTTGCCTTTACCTATGTGTTGCAGGGGGCAGTGCAGGGGTCGACGGACCTGTCCGCCATCATCGGCACGGGGGATAGTCAGCGGGTGATGGTGCATGGGTCCGTCATCGCCGGTGAACCTACGACGATCGAGCTGCGGGGCTTTGCGGCTTCTGTGATCGTCGGGGCGACGGGCGTCGTCAGCAACTACAATTCCGATAACAATGCGGCCGTACGCCTGCGGGGCGTGGCTGGCAATGTGACAAACGGGGGCGAGATTATAGGCGCCAGCGGGGTGGCCCTGGATGAGACAGGCAGTATTGCAAACGCGGGGTGGATTTCGGGCATCGGGCAGGCAGACCTGACCGAAACGGACGCCTGTGCGGGGATCACGATACGCCAGGCGACTTCGGCGGGGATCATGCGCATTGAAAACACGGGGCTGATCGACGGTGTGGTGCAGGGAGCAAACAACTTCTTTGGCGGGCAGCGCTTTGCGATCTGGGAGTATCGGGATAGCGGCAATTACATCGAGATCAACAATGCAGGCACGCTGGGCGGAACGGTGGACATCGGGGGTGGCGGGTCAGATATCATCAATACGGGCACGATCATGGGTGCCCTGCGGTTGGGCGGCGGTGCGGACAATCTGAACAATGAGGGCCGCATATCGCTGGATGTGAATTTTGGCACCGGAGCGGATGGTGACCGCCTGGAAAATACGGGGGTGATCCAGCGCAATGTCTTTATGGGGGATGGGTCTGACACGGTTTCGGCGGGTGGCCAGTGTGTGGGGGGCATTTTTGCAGAAGCAGGGGATGACTTTGTTTATGTGTCTGGCCATGTGGCGGCGGGCGTTTATGCGGGTGGCGGGGCTGATCTTGTGGCGATTTCGGGTGCGGGTACAACCCATAGCATCTTTGGTGAAACCGGCAATGACACGCTGTACGGTGGGTGGCAACGGGAAGAGATCGATGGCGGAGCGGACAATGACGTCATCTACGGCCATGATGGGGATGACGGGCTATCGGGCGATGCGGGGGCGGACACGCTGTATGGTGGTGCGGGTGATGACGCTGTGGCGGGGGGCGCGGGTCTGGATGACCTGACAGGCGGGTCGGGCAATGACGATCTGTATGGTGGCACCAGCGGCGACGCCCTGAAGGGGGGGGAGGGTGACGATTCCCTTTTCGGGGATGCGGGGGGCGATACGCTGAACGGTGGGGCGGGGAATGACACGTTGAGCGGCGGCGATGAGAACGATCTGTTGCTTGGCCGGACGGGCGAGGATCTGATCTATGGCGGCAATGGGCTGGATACGCTGTTTGGCGGGTCTGACAATGACGCAGTGGTGGGTGATGCGGGCAACGACAGCCTGTTCGGATCGTATGGCGATGATGAGATTTTTGGCGGCACCGGGCGGGATGCACTGTTTGGCGGGGCGGGGGCGGATGTGTTCCAGTTCGACACGCTGGTCGAGGCGGGCAATGGCACACTGCGCGATGTGATCGGGGATTTTCAGGCGCGGGTGGATGATATCGACCTGTTCGATATGGATGCCAAGACGGCAGTGGCGGGCAATCAGGCCTTTACCTTCATCGGGGCGGCGGCGTTCACGGGCACCGGGCAGGTGCGGTATGTGGGTGGGGTGTTAAGCGGCAATGTGGGCGGCACGCTGGCAGCGGATTTCCAGATTGCGTTGACGGGTGCGCCGGTGCTGGCGGTGGGGGATGTGATTTTGTGAGGCGGTTGAGACTTTAACGTTGAGGAGCAGACAATCATGCCGCATTTCGTTTTGGCGACCACGAACATCACCGCGGCATTCTGGCCGATATGGGGCTGGATGACGGGGTCATTACTGATGTCGCCGCGGGCGTGGGGCAGGGGTCAACCAATGCAGAGGTGATCGATGGTGGGGACAATCGTCAGCGCGTGACGATTGTGGGCGAGGTGGCGTCATTCATCAGCCCGTCCCAGTCATTCACCACGGGTGCCATCATCATGACCGGGTCAAATGCGCTGGTCGATATTGCGGCCACGGGTGCTGCGCGGAACATGGCGACCGACTTTTCACCGGCGGTTATCTTGAGCGGGGAGAATGCGCATCTGAACAACGCGGGTCAGATTACGGGCGGGTCGGGCGTTAATAGGGGTGGGTCGGGGGTCATCACGAATGCGGGGCGCATCTCGGGCGTGGGGCAGGCGGAATCGAATGGTGCGGGCAGCACGGCGGCGGGCATCTATCTGCGCCGCACGCTTGGGGATGCGTTTCGCATTTATAACACAGGGCTGATTGAGGGGGCGGTGCAGGGATCGGGTGCGTTTTACGCAGGCAGGCGGTTTGTGATCTTTACCGAAGAAACCACGACGAACGGCGTGCTGGTGGACAACGACGGCAGGCTGGGCGACGACCGGGGTAATTTTGCCGAAGGCGGCACGCGGGAAGACAGTATCCAAGGGCTGCGCGGGGACGACATACTGGATGACGGCGCGGGATCGGACGATGTGATTGGTGGGCTTGGGTCTGATCCGGGCAATGGTGGTCTGGATGATGACCCGCTGTTCGGGTCTGTTCGCGCGGATGTGGTTTATGGTGGTCTGGATGATGATCGCGTGTTGCGCGACAGGATCACGGATTTCACATCAGGCGTCGATGTGATTGATCTGCAGCGGGTCGACGCAGCGGGGGCGATTGGCAATCAGGCATTTACGTTCATCGGTGGCGCGCAAATCACAGCGCAAGGTCAGTTGCGCGATGTGAACGGGACGCTGTTTGGGAACGTGACGGGCACTACCGACGCGGATTTCATGATTGAACTGGCCAGTGCGCCGGTGTTGGTGGTGGGTGACTTTATCCTATAGATCATACGCCCCGGCCTGCGCCAGGGCGTGTGTTAACCGTCGATGCGGATGCGGGCGTTGGTGGGGTCAAACGGGCTGTCTTCGGTGACCACGGCATCCCAAAGCTGGCGGTTTATGCGGACCTGCAGTTTGGTGCCGGGGGTGGCGAGGTGCGGGCTGACGTATCCCATGCCGATCTGTTTGTTGAAGGCGACGCTGTAGCCGCCGGAGGTCAGGCGGCCCACCTTGGTATCACCATGATACAGCGCCTCTTTGCCCCAGGGGTCGGTATCATCGGGGCCATCAATCAGGACAGTGACGCATTTGGAGCGGATGCCGTGGGCGAGCATTTGGGCCTTGCCTTGGAAATCCTTGGACAGGTCAACGAAACGGTCCAGCCCCGCCTCCAGCGGGGTGGCATCGCGGCCAAGTTCATTTCCGAACGCGCGGTAGGATTTTTCCTGCCGCAACCAGTTTTGGGCGCGGGCACCGACGAGTTTGAGGCCGTGTTTGTGACCGACTGTTAGGATTTGATCCCACAGATAGCGCTGCATCTCAACTGGGTGGTGCAATTCCCAGCCGAGTTCTCCGGTATAGGCAACACGAATGGCGTTGACAGGGCACATGCCCAGTTCAATCTTTCGCGTCGACAGCCAAGGGAAACGTTTGTTCGATAATGCTGTGGCAGGGTCGGCATCGCGGATCAGTTCGGCAAGGATTGCCCGGCTGTTGGGGCCGGCGATGGCGAAAACGCCCCATTGGCTGGTGACGTCGTGGATGACGATATGGCCGAATTCCGGGCCCTTATCCTCGGCACATTTGCGCAGGTAATCAGCATCATAGGCGGTCCATGCGCCTGCGCTGACAAGGTAGTAGTCATCGATCCCATTGCGCACGATGGTGTATTCGGTGCGCGTTGTGCCTGAGGGGGTCAGGGCATAGGTCAGATTGATGCGGCCGACCTTTGGCAGGGCGTTGCAGGTGAACCAATCAAGGAAAGCAGTGGCCCCCGCGCCACGCACGATGTGTTTGGTAAAGGCGGTGGCGTCGATCAGGCCAGCGGTTTCGCGGATGGCCTTTGCTTCATCGACCGCATATTGCCACCAGCCGCCACGGCGGAAGGCGCGCGCGTTGTGGTCGAAATCATCGGGGGCATCTTTGGGGCCGTAGTAAATCGGGCGTTCCCAGCCGTTCACCTGCCCGAATTGCGCGCCCAGTGCCTTTTGGCGGTCATAGACGGGGGCGGTGCGCAGGGGGCGTGCGGCCTCACGCTCCTCATCCGGGTGGTGCAATATGAACACATGGTCATAACACTCCTCATTCTTGCGGCTTGCGTATTCGGTGGTGATCCAGTTGCCGAAACGGCGGGGGTCGAGGCTGGCCATGTCAATCTCGGCCTCACCCATGGTCATCAGTTGCGCAAGGTAGTGGCCGGTGCCGCCC
>JANNBG010000010.1:0-2163 GCA_031385205.1 Rhodobacterales bacterium | reverse complement strand
AATGACAGCGCGTGGGCCATGTGAACCGCGTCGGTCACTCTTCCGGTGTCGTGCCGGGTCGCAGCTCCGACACAAAGCGGTCAAAGTCATCCGCCGCCTGGAAGTTCTTGTAAACACTCGCAAATCGCACATACGCCACGGTGTCGATCCGTGCCAGACTTTCCATCACGATCTCGCCGATCACCTTGGACGAGATGTCCGTATCGCCCAAAGACTCAAGTCTCCGCACAATGCCAGAAATCATCTGGTCAATCCGTTCCGGGTCAATTGGCCGCTTTTGCATCGCAATGCGGATCGACCGTTCCAGTTTCGTGCGGTCAAAATCCTCGCGCTTGCCCGATGATTTCACCACGATCAGGTCGCGCAATTGCACCCGTTCATAGGTCGTAAAACGCCCCCCACACGCCGGACAAAACCTGCGGCGCCGGATCGCCACATGGTCTTCAGCCGGACGCGAGTCTTTGACTTGCGTGTCGATGTTTCCGCAGAATGGGCAGCGCATGCGCAGCCTCCCTCGCTTGTTGTGTCACTGCCTCAATCTGCAGGGGTTATCTCCCCCGTCAAGCGTGACTATAGGGCCACCGCACAGCATTTGGCCAGAGCCATGCTCGCAGCACAGCATATAGAGCGCGTGGTGTGGCGGGGCGGACTCAATCCCACACGGCGGGTTCCAGCCCGCCCTTGCCATGCGGCTGGTATCAAAAGCGGGCCCGTGCGACGATGAAAGCGTAACCCACGAGGATACCATGACCGTCGCACGTGTCACCGAACTGTCGTCAACCTCGGACAAAAGCTTTCAGGATGCCGTCGAACAGGGTGTCAAACGCGCCAATAAAACCCTGCGCAACGTGACTGGCGCGTGGGTCAAGGAACACAAAGTCGCGGTCAAGGACGGCACTATCACCAGCTATCAGGTCAATATGATGGTGACCTTCATTCTCGAAGACTAATCGTTCAGCCCCCAGCACAGCGCCTGTGCCGCCCCTGCCGTCAGGCTCGCATCTTGCTCGTTCAGGCGGATCAACCCCGATTTGCTGGCCGCACCCGCACCGGATGTCGCAAAACGGACCCCCTGCCCCACGCCCCGTGGTGGCTCTGACATGCGCCAAATCTTTGCCGTTCCGGGCAGACCCAGATACCGCACCGCATAATCCCCCGCCGCACACCAGGCATTGGCCGCCCCCATGCCCGGGCTGAACTGCACCTCAAACGCCGTTGCATCGCCCTGCACGCGCAGGCTGTTCTGGGTCAGGTACGCATGGGCTGGAGTGGTCAGGATCAATAGGGCGAGCGCGGTGCGGATCATGGGGAGGCTCCTTTTCCGACAGGGTAACGCAAAGGTGGGCTGGGTGAAACCGACGGGTGCGTGATGTGGCGATGGATTGCATTTCTAGATATATTGACATATATATACTGTATACCAAAACTATAACGGATGTGACGGAGAGCATCATGGGCCTGTCTATCAAAAACGCTGAAGTCGAAACCATGATCCGCACCCTCGCCGAAAAGCGCGGCATCAGCATGACCGAGGCCATCCGGCAAGCGTTGGTGGCAGAACTGGCGCGCGAGGCGGCAAGGTGGGAGGCTGAGGTTGCAGATCGCAGACGCGCCTTGCAGAATATCGTCGCACGTTATCAGGCCCTGCCAGTCTTGGATGACCGCCCGCCAGAGGCGTTTCTGACATGGGATGAGAACGGTCTGCCAACGTGATTGTCGTCGATACATCCGCAGTCATTGCTTTGTTGTTTCGTGAACCGGTGGGGCCGCGCATAGCCGAAACATTGGCACTCAACCCGGATGCCATGTTGCCTGCTTCCGCCTATGTCGAAGCCAGCATGGTTTGCGGCGGTCGGAACGGTCTGGTAGGATTGCACGAACTGGACCTGCTCGTATCGCAGCTTGGCCTGGCCATTGTGCCCTTCACCGCACAACACGCGCGCGCGGCGCAGACCGCCTTCACCACGTACGGCAAAGGCCGCCACCCCGCCGCGCTGAACTTTGGTGATTGCATGAGCTATGCGGTGGCATCGGTGGCGGGGCGGGGGTTGTTGTTTGCGGGTGGGGATTTTGCGCTGACGGATGTGGGTGTGGCGTGAAACGCTTTGTTAACCAACCGCCGATAGGTTTGGACTCAAACAGCGTAGGGGGTTGCCATTCCAG
>JANNBG010000809.1:0-3226 GCA_031385205.1 Rhodobacterales bacterium | reverse complement strand
AGGCTCCGGCGGGATGATGGCCGATGGGTACACGCGTGCATCGGGGCGTATGTGCATGATGATTGCGCAGAACGGGCCGGGGATCACCAACTTTGTCACGGCGGTCAAGACGGCCTATTGGAACCACACGCCTTTGTTGCTGGTGACACCGCAAGCGGCGAACAAGACCATCGGGATGGGCGGGTTTCAGGAAGTGGAACAGATGGCGCTGTTTCAGGATATGGTGGCCTATCAGGAAGAGGTGCGTGACCCTTCGAGGGTCGCGGAGGTGTTGAACCGTTGCATCCTGAATGCGCGGCGGATGTCGGCCCCTGTGCAGATCAACATGCCAAGGGACTACTGGACGCAGGTGATTGATATCGAGCTGCCCGCGATGGTCGAATTTGAGCGGCCTTCGGGCGGCGCGGAGGCCATTCAGGCGGCGGCGGACCTGCTGTCAACGGCGCGGTTTCCGGTGATTTTGAACGGCGCGGGCGTGGTGATTGGCGGGGCCATTCCTGCCAGCATGGCACTGGCCGAACGGCTGGATGCGCCGGTGTGCGTGGGGTATCAGCATAACGACGCGTTTCCGGGCAGTCATCCGTTGTTTGCGGGGCCGCTGGGATACAACGGGTCCAAGGCCGCAATGGAATTGATTTCTGGCGCAGATGTGGTATTGTGTTTGGGCACCCGGCTTAATCCGTTCTCAACGTTACCGGGCTACGGGCTGGACTATTGGCCGTCTGGGGCCAAAATCATTCAAGTCGACATCAACCCGGACCGCATCGGGTTGACCAAAAAGGTAAGTGTTGGCATCGTCGGTGACGCAGGAGCGGTCGCCCAGGCGATTTTAGCGCGTGTTTCGGGCACGGCTGGGGATGAAGGCCGGGCCGCGCGAAAGGCCAAAATCGCACAGACAAAATCGGCTTGGGCGCAGGCGCTGTCATCGATGGATCATGAGGATGATGATGCGGGCACATCGTGGAATGCGCGTGCGCGGGATGCGAAACCGGATTGGATGAGCCCGCGGATGGCGTGGCGGGCCATTCAGAGCGCTTTGCCGAAAGAGGCGATCATTTCCAGCGACATCGGCAATAACTGTGCGATCGGCAATGCGTATCCGACGTTTGAGACGGGGCGCAAGTATCTGGCACCGGGGCTGTTCGGGCCCTGCGGTTATGGTTTGCCCTCGGTGATCGGCGCCAAAATCGCCTGTCCGGATGTGCCTGTGGTGGGCTTTGCGGGCGACGGGGCGTTTGGCATTGCAGTGACGGAACTGACAGCAATCGGGCGACCGGAATGGCCTGCGATCACGATGGTGGTGTTTCGCAATTACCAATGGGGGGCGGAAAAGCGCAATTCCACCCTGTGGTATGACGATAACTTCATCGGGACGGAGCTGGATGAAGGGGTTTCATACGCTGGGATCGCGCGGGCCTGTGGGCTGCAAGGCGTGGTGGCGCGCACGATGGAGGAGCTGCGGGATGCGCTGACACAGGCGATTGTGGACCAGAAGGCGGGCAAGACGACGCTGATCGAGGCGATGATCAATCAGGAACTGGGTGAGCCGTTCCGCCGGGATGCGATGAAGAAACCAGTGCAAGTGGCGGGGATTGATGCGGCGGATATGCAGGCACAACGGGTGTGATCCTGCCGTTCGACCTATCGCCATTGGCCGCCATCTGGATGGCATTCGCCTTTCTGATTGCGGCTTTTGTACGGGGCTATTCGGGGTTTGGATTTTCGGCGCTGGTGGTATCGGCATCGTCGTTGGTGACGAACCCGTTGTATTTCGTGGCCGTCGTCATGTTCTGCGAATTCCTCATGACCTTTCAGCAATGGCGCGGGATTGCGCGTGATGTGGATTGGGGGCGGGTTGGGGCCTTGATGATTGGCGCGTTGATTGGCGTGCCTGTGGGATTGTGGGCGATCACGCAGGTGCCAGTGGATACCGCGCGGGCAGTGATTGCGGGATATGTGCTGGTGATGTGCGGGGTGCTGATGTTGGGTTGGCGCATGCGCAGCCCGCAGGGATTTGCGGCGCATACGGGGGTGGGCACATTTGCCGGGCTGGCCAATGCGGTGGGCATGGCGGGGCTGCCGGTGGCCACATATTTCACGGCGCAGGGCATGGGGGCCGGGGTGTTTCGGGCGACGCTGATTGTCTATTTCGCAGTGCTGGATGCGTTTACGGCACCGTTGATGTGGTGGCACGGGTTGGTGACGTGGGATACGTTCGTCGTGGTTCTGGCATCCCTGCCGGTGATTGGTATCGGCATCTGGGCAGGTGGGAAACATTTCTTGCGCACGGACCCGCAGGATTTTCGGACATTCGCGATTGGGTTGCTGGCGATTTTGGCGGGGTTCGGGATGGTAAGGGCGCTGGCATGATTTTCGTTGTGAATGCAGGATCATCCTCGCTGAAGTTCGCGCTTTACACGAAGCAGATGGAAGAGGTTACGGCGGGGCTGGTGGCAGAGGTTTCGGATCATGCGCTTGCGTTGCAGGACATGTTGTCACGGCATCCGGTTTCGGGCCTGACAGCGGCGGCGCACCGGGTGGTGCATGGGGGTGCCAGCCTGACGGGGCCATGCCGTATCACGCCTGAAGTGATTGCTGAAATCGAGAGGCTGTGCCCGCTGGCGCCTTTGCACAACCCGCCCGCACTCGCAGCCATCCGCGCGTTGCAAATGCTGGCCCCCAGCCTGCCGCAATACGCGAGTTTTGACACGGCGTTTCATGCAACGAACCCGGAGGTTGCGGTGCGCTATGCGATCCCGCAGGGGCTGCATGACCAAGGCATCAGGCGGTATGGGTTTCATGGGCTGTCTTATGCCAGCCTTGTGGGCCGTGTGCCGCCGGTGCGGCGGTTGCTGGCCTGTCATCTGGGCAATGGGGCGTCCTTGTGCGCCATTGTGGAGGGGCGTTCGGTGGCGACGACTATGGGCTATTCACCGCTGGATGGGCTGACGATGGGCACGCGTGCGGGTGGGATTGATGGGAATGCGGTGCTGGCCATGGCCACGCAGCATGGCATTGAGGGCGCATCGCGGATGCTGAACCGGGAAAGCGGCTTGCTGGCGCTGGGTGGGTCCAATGACATGCGCAAAGCAGGCAGCTTTGCGCGCCAGCACTTCGCCAATGCCGCCCGTAAAGACCACCGCATCAAGGCCCCCCATTGCCGCGATCATGCTGCCCGCATGGCGGATCGCCCAATAGGCGAAATGCTGGCGTGCAAAGCTGCCTG
>JANNBG010000800.1:0-7237 GCA_031385205.1 Rhodobacterales bacterium | reverse complement strand
CGCCTGCTTTACCGTGCCCCGTGCCGCGTCATGGGCCGAATACCGTGCCAAAAAGGGCAGTGCTGATCTGGATTGGACCACCGTGCAATTGCGCAATCAGGTTGCCATCTTCATCCCTTCCGATACCACCCCACAGGAAGTGCGCGATTGCCTGCACGAAGAAATCGCCCAAGGCATGGGCCCGCTGAATGACCTCTACAGCCTGCCGGACTCCGTCTTTAACGACGATAACTTCCATACCGTGCTGACCGGCTTTGATATGCTGGTCCTGCGCATGCACTATTCCGCCGACCTGCAGGTTGGCATGACAAAGGCCGAAGTTGCCACCCGCCTGCCCGCCCTTCTGGCCCGCATGAACCCTTCGGGTGACCATGGCGGCTCCGCCCCCAGCCAACTCAGCCCCCGCACATGGATATCTGCCATCGAAGGCGCGCTTGGCCGCGGGGGCAGTGCCAATGCCCGCAGCCAGTCAGCCACGCGTGCCTTGTCCATCGCCCTCGCTCAGGGCTGGACCGACAACCGCCTCGCCTTCAGCTACTTTGCCCTTGGCCGCGTCTCTGTCGCCAATGATACCCCGCGTGCCGCCGCCGCCTTTGCCCAGGCTGCCCGCATCTATCGCAGCCTGCCCGGCGGGGCCATTCATGCCGCCCACGTCGATATGCAGATGGCCGCCTTTGCCCTGTCATCGGGGCAGGACGATCAGGTGCTGCTTTACACCGATCGCGCCATCCCCATCGTGCGGCAGAATGAAAATGCCGCCCTGCTCGCCACCCTGATGCTGCTCAAGGCGCAGGCGCTGGAGTCGCTGGGCCGCACCGATGAGGCGCGTGCCCTGCGGCTCGACACTGTCCCTTGGGCGCGCTATGGGTTTGGCGCGGATGCGCAGATCAGATCGCGCACCCAGGAAATCGCAAGTCTGGCACGGCGCGGGTAACCCCTCCGGCCTCGCACATAGGGGCCGGAAATGATCTGGATTGCAGGGCTGGTGCTGGGGGCGGTTCTCGGGTCTGTCACAGCCGCAAAGCGTGGTGGCAAACGGCTGGATATGCTGCAATACGCAGCGGGCTATGGTATCGCGTTTTGCCTGCTGGGCGTGGTGCTGACGATCTTTATTGAACGCATGGCCACCTGACGGGCGTTGCAACCGGCGCCTGTTCACCTATTTCTGTCGCATGCTCAGACTCCTGCCCCTTCTTTTGCCCATCATCTATGCTTTGGTCATGTATCGCGCCTCGGTCTGGCGCACCAAAGCCATGCTTGATGCCAATTCCAAGCCCCTCACCGATCCCGCGATTCTGTCTGTCACGGCCCGCCTCGCCCAAGCCTTGGACCTGCCCCGCATTCCCGTGCATGTGTTCGGCATAGACCCCGTCAACGGCCTTGCCGCCCCGGATGGCCGCATTTTCCTGACACGCGGCTTTCTCGCCAAACATGCCGACGGCTCTGTCACCACGAACGAGCTTGCGTCGGTCATCGCGCATGAACTGGGACATGTGGCCTTGGGTCATGCCCGGCGTCGGATGATCGATTTCACCGGGCAAAATGCCGTTTTCATGATGCTGTCGACGTTTCTTAACCGCTTTTTGCCCGGTCTTGGCATCTGGATCGCGCGGCTGGCTTCTACCGCCCTCGCCGCCCGCATGTCGCGCAAGGATGAATTTGCGGCGGATGCCTATGCCTCGGCCCTGCTGATAAAATCCGGCATCGGCACAGTCGCACAGAAAAGCCTGTTTGCCAAACTGGGTGCATTGACCGGCAATCACGGCGCAGGCGTGCCCGCTTGGCTGATGAGCCATCCCAAGACTGACGAGCGCATTGCCGCGATTACGGCGAACGAGGCGAAGTGGATGGGGGCACGCGACTGAAAATTTCAGTTCTGAAATTTTCACAACCTGCCGACGCAAAATTGTCGTTTACCCCTCCGCCATCGCCTTACCCAGCCTTGGCAACCCCGCCTTCTTCAAAAATCCCCGCAACGGTTTTTCCGTGCCTGAAAGCCGCTCTGCCGTCAGGCGTGATGCCTCCACCACAGCCGCAACCACGCCTTCGTGATGCGACCACATCTCCCACAAAAATCCATCTGGATCACGCCGCGCAAGGCCCTCCGCCGCCAGCACATGGCGCGGAAAATCCTGTGCATTGAACGTCATGATCGCATCCGCACCTGCGGCGATTGCCACCGCCAGCACATGCACATCATTGTCATCCGGCAGCACCAGCCGCGCCTCCACCGCAGGCACCGCCTGCACCATCGCACGCGGAAAATCGGTCATCATCGCCGCCACGGCATTGCGTGCCTCCACCTCCGCCGCAGGCCCGATCTTGCGCACAGCCCGCGCCCATTCCTCTAATATCCGCGCTGACCATAGTGGTGTGAACAGCCCCGCCGCCGCCACCCCCAGCAGAATTTCCCGCAACCGGGCGGGATACAACACGCAGGCGTCCAGAACGATCTTCACCCGTCCAGCCGAAAGAACAGCGCCTTCAGATACGCAGACTCCGCCAATTGCGGCAGCATCGGATGATCCGGCCCTGCCGACCCGGTATGCAGCAGTTGTGCCCGGCGCCCGCCACGCCCGATGCCGCGCCCGCAGGCATTGCGAAACGCCGTCAAATCCGCCGCATGCGAACACGAACACAGCACCAGATACCCCCCCGGTGCCACCAGCGGGGCCGCCAGCCGTGCCACCCGTTCATAGGCCCTAAGGCCCGCCTCCAATGCCGGTTTCGCAGGCGCAAAGGCCGGGGGGTCACAGATCACTACCTCAAACTGTGCGCCCTCAATGCCCAACGCCTCCAGCACGACAAACGCATCGCCCTGCCGCGTGCTGAACCGCGCGGCATACCCCGACGCCGCAGCCCCTTCCGTCGCCAAAGCCAAGGCCTGCGTTGAACTGTCCACCGCCAACGCACTCACGGCACCGCCTGCCAAAGCCGCAAGCCCGAACCCGCCCACATGCGCAAACATATCCAACACCCGCGCACCCTTGGACAGGCTCGCCGCAAACGCATGGTTCGCCCGCTGGTCAAAGAACAACCCTGTCTTCTGCCCCCCCAGCACATCCGCCAGATACACCGCCCCGTTCATCGGCACGCTTAATGGCCCCGTCGCAGCCCCCGCCACCAACACCGTTTCCTCGCCCAACCCTTCAAGCCCCCGCGACCGCCCCGTCGCGTTCTTCACCACCCGTGTCACCCCTGTCACAGCCATCAATGCCGCCACCAAAGGTCCAAGATGCGCCTCAGCCCAGGCTGCATTCGGCTGCACCACCGCCGTATCTCCAAACCTGTCGATCACCACCCCCGGCAACCCATCCGCCTCCGCATGCACCAGCCGGTAGAACGGCGCCGCATACAGCCGCGCGCGTAACGCCAACGCCCGTGTCAGCCTTGCCGCGAACCACGCAGCATCGATCTGCGCCATGACATCCCGGTCCAGCATCCGCGCGATGATCTTGGAATGATTGTTCACCGTCACCAGCCCCAAAGGCCTGCGCTCTGAATCCTCCAGCACCGCCAAAGCCCCCGGCACCAGCCCTTGGGTCCGCCGGTCCGTCACCAGCTCATCCGCGTAAACCCAGGGGAACCCATGCCGTATCGCCCGCGCATCGCCCTTCGGCTTCAGGCGCACCACGGGGCGGCCATACGTCGGGGTCATGTCATCGGCGGGCGCGTCAAGCGAGGGATCGGTCATCATATCCCCCCATAGCGCAAACCATCGCCCCTGCACAGACCTTGCCCATACCCCCCATTCAGGGCATGCTTTTCATCATCCCTGATCGCCTTGTTAGCGCTAACGTCATCTGCTATCTGACGCCGATCCCCCTCCCAAAGGTGACGCCATGACCCTGCATCCCACCATCGCCCGTGTCACAGACCGTATCCGTGCCCGCTCCAAACCCTTGCGTGACACCTATCTTGACCGCATGCACCGCGCCATTGATGCAGGCCCCGCCCGCGCGCACCTGTCCTGCGGCAATCAGGCCCACGCCTATGCCGCCATGGGCCCCGATAAAAACACCATGGCCACCACCCATGCCCCCAATATCGGCATCGTCACCGCCTATAATGACATGCTGTCCGCGCATCAGCCGTTCGAGGTCTACCCCCAGCAAATCCGCGATGCCGCCCGCCGCGTCGGTGCCACAGCCCAGGTCGCAGGCGGCGTGCCCGCCATGTGCGATGGCGTCACCCAAGGCCAGGCCGGTATGGAGCTGTCGCTGTTCTCGCGGGATGTCATCGCCCTTGCCGCAGGCGTTGCTCTCAGCCATAACTGCTTCGATGCCGCCCTCTACCTTGGTGTCTGCGATAAAATCGTCCCCGGCCTTATCATCGCCGCTGCCACCTTTGGCCATGTGCCATCCATCTTCGTGCCCGCTGGCCCCATGACCTCTGGCCTGCCCAATGACCAGAAATCAAAGGTCCGCAACGCCTTTGCCACCGGTGATGCCAGCCGTGAAGACCTGATGGCCGCCGAAATGGCCAGCTATCATGGCCCCGGCACCTGCACCTTTTATGGTACCGCCAATACCAACCAGATGCTGATGGAATTCATGGGCCTGCACCTGCCCGGCTCCAGCTTCGTCAACCCCGGCACCCCCCTGCGAGAGGCTTTGACCACCGCCGCGGTTGAGCGTGCCGCCGCCATCACCGCCCAAGGCAACGATTTCCGCCCGGTCGGCGAAATCCTTGATGAACGCGCCTTCGTCAACGGCCTTGTCGGGCTGATGGCCACGGGTGGCTCTACCAACCTCGTCATCCACCTGCCTGCCATGGCCCGTGCTGCCGGTATCCTGATCGACCTCGACGATTTCGCCGATATCAGCAGCGTCGTGCCCCTGATGGCCAAGGTCTATCCCAACGGCCTCGCCGATGTGAACCATTTCCACGCCGCAGGCGGCCTTGGCTATATGATCGGGCAACTCTTGGACGCAGGCCTTCTGCATGCCGATGCCAAAACCATCCTCGGCGAGGGCCTTGAACTGTACAGCAAGGAACCGAAACTGCGGAATGGCAAACTGGTCTGGGAAGATGGCAGCCCCACCACCCTGAACGATAAAATCCTGCGCCCCGTTGCCAACCCCTTCGCCACCACAGGCGGTTTGAAACAACTGAACGGCAACCTTGGGTGTGGCGTCATCAAAGTCTCTGCCGTCGCCCCCGAACGTCACATCGTCGAGGCCCCCTGCCGCATCTTCCATTCGCAAAACGCCGTCAAAGCCGCCTTCAAGGCCGGTGAGTTTACCACCGACACCATCGTCGTCGTGCGCTTTCAAGGCCCGCAAGCCAATGGCATGCCCGAACTGCATTCCCTCACCCCCACCCTTTCCGTCCTGCAGGATCGTGGGTTGAAGGTTGCCCTCGTCACCGATGGCCGCATGTCCGGTGCCTCAGGCAAAGTCCCTGCCGCCATCCATGTCTCGCCCGAGGCCGCCTGCGGTGGCCCCCTTGCAAGGCTGCGCGATGGTGACATCGTGCGCCTGGATGCCGCCAGCGGCACCCTGACGGCGCTTGTTAGCGATTTTGCTGCCCGCGCACCTGTGACCGTGGACCTGTCCGCCAATACGTTCGGCATGGGACGCGAGCTGTTTGAGCCCTTCCGCCGCTTGGCCGGTCCTGCCACCACGGGCGCGGCTCTGGTGGTGTAAAGACAGAAACATTTATGCCTTCGGCGAGGATATTTTAGGGAAGATGAAAGGAATAGGGGGTTAACCTTAACCCGCGGTACAGCCTGGGAAGGCGATGATCGTGGAAGGTGAAAGCACCCTGTCTGACGCGGCTACGGCCATTGGCAGGGTGCCTAACTTGTCCTTATCCCATTCATCTTCCTCTAAATATCCCCGCCGGAGGCTCCCACTGATCCACCCGCACCACGCCGGGCACAAAGGAGCCACCCATGACCCCTGCCGCACAATCCGCTGCCGCCGCCAGAATCTGCCGTCTCGCCTGCATCGTGCCTGTCCTCGTCATTGACGACATCGCCCATGCCGCCAAACTGGCCGAGGCGCTCATCAAAGGCGGCCTGCCCGCATTGGAGGTGACCCTCCGCACCCCCATCGCACTTGATGCCATCCGCGCCATGGCAGAGGTTCCCGGCGGCATGGTGGGCGCGGGCACCCTGCTGACCCCCGCCGATGTGAAGGCTGCCAAGGCCGCAGGGGCCACATTCGGTGTCTCCCCCGGGGCCACGGACCGCATCATCGACGCCTGTTCGGAATGGGACTTGCCCCTACTACCGGGTGCGGCCACCGCAACCGAAGTCATGATCCTGATGGAAAAGGGCTTTACCGTGCAAAAGTTCTTCCCGGCTGAGGCATCGGGTGGCGCACCCGCCCTGAAGGCCATCGGCGCGCCCATCCCGCAGGTCATGTTCTGCCCCACCGGCGGCGTCAGCCTGAAAAACGCGCGCGATTACCTGTCCCTCACCAACGTCATCTGTGCCGGTGGGTCATGGGTTGCCCCCAAGGACGCCATGCTGCGCGGCGATTGGGCCGCGATCACCACGCTGGCGGCAGAGGCGGCACGTTTGCGCTGACCCTCCTTCTCCCCTCTCCGCCTTCGGAGAGGGGCCGGGGGAGAGGTGGTTACATCCCCGAAGGCACCCGCGCCGCCCGCCCACCCTTGCGGCGCGGCGCGTCCGCATGCCCCATCCCGTCGTGCAACACTTGTGTCATCGGGTGGTCCACCGCACCGCCATAATGCGCAATGACTGCATCCAGCGCATCCGGCACGGATCGCCCCGTGGGCAGGCTCAACGCCCAATCCAGAAAGATCGACCGGCATTCACCTGGCGTGATCCCCTCGATTGCATAGCTTTCCCGCACCAACCCTTTTGGGTCCGCCTCAGCCATGTCCATGCGCGTTCTCCCTCATCAATCCGTCAATCACATCTGCTGCTGCCGCACAGGCCGTATCCAGTGCCTCCAGCGCCGCCTGTCCGCCCAGAAACCCCATCGCCCCTTGGCCCAGTTGTCCCACATCCGTCACCGACAGTAACCGCATCCCCGCCTGCATCTGCCAGCACAGCACCGCCGCCTGTGCCAAAATCGCCACCTCCGCCGCAGAGATGATACCCGCCCGTTGCCCCACTGCAAGCTGTGCCGCCGTCGCCCGCGCGTCCGATTCCGACATCAGTGCCAGCATTTGCGCCGCAAGGTCGATATCCAGCAACCGCCCCGCCCCGTATTTCGCTTGCCCCGCAGCCCCCGGTTTGGCCGCAGCCAGCCGCGCCCGCATC
>JANNBG010000797.1:0-3627 GCA_031385205.1 Rhodobacterales bacterium | reverse complement strand
GCGGAGAGAAAGAAGCAGACCCCGCATCGATGACAAAGGAAAGATGATGAACGTGATTACCTACTTCAAAGACGCAATCGAAAAGCGCGTGGCCTATCTTCACACGAAGGCCGAAATCGAAAACATGCCGCTGGATATGGCACTGGACCTTGATATTTACCGTGGCGATGCCGACCGCATTGCCCGGCTGGCGGTCTACGGCAAAGCGGCCTGATCCCATCAGGCCAGACGTTCGAAAAGGCACGGAGGTTTGCTTCGGGCCTTTTGCGTTTCAGGGCAACAACCGCGCGACAATCCCTGCCAAATCATCATAATGGTCCAGCATCGCATCCGGCTGCAGCCGCCCCACACCCGGCCCTTCCGGCCCAAAGCTGACCAGCACGCTTGGCACCACCGCCCCACGCGCTGTCAGATGGTCCGTCTCCGTATCCCCCACCATCAAAGACCGCGCCACCGTGCCGCCCACACGCCGCACAGCCTCTGCATAGGGCGCCACATCCGGCTTGCGCGTCGGCAATGTATCCGCCCCGATCAATGCGCCAAACATGTCCCGCACCCCCAGCCGACCCATTAACGTCTCCGCCAACCCCTCCGGCTTGTTCGTGCAGATCGCCAGCCCAAACCCCTGCCCCCGCAACCCTTCCAGTGCCTTCTCCACACCCGGATACAGCACTGTATGCACATCAATCGCATCGCCATAGGCGCGCAATAATATCGGATACTCCCGCACCATATCCGCCTCGGTCCACGCCACGCCCAGCCGGTCAAACCCCAAGGTCAGCATTGCCCGCCCGCCACGCAAGGCCGTACCCGCATCGCCTCCATCCAACACATTCCCATGCCCCAACCCCCGAAAGCACGCATTCGCCGCCGCTAGCAAATCGCCCGACGTATCCGCCAGCGTGCCATCCAGATCAAACACCACAGTGCGCATCTTGTAACCATCCGTGAGAGGGTGGCCCCTTGCGGTGCCCTGCGATGGGGGTAAAACGGGCGGCACAATAAGGGAAGGGGCAAGATGGCCGTGTCATTGATCGTTCTGGCCGCAGGTCAGGGCACACGCATGAATTCCGACCTGCCCAAAGTGCTGCATATGCTGGGGGCAGCCCCCCTGTTGCACCACGCCATGGCCACCGGGCGCAGCATGGCGCCCGATCATGTCGTCGTGGTGGCTGGCCATGGGGCCGATGCCGTGACCAAGGCCGCCCTTGCCTTTGATGATGCCGCCATTGTTGTCATTCAAGCCGATCAACTGGGCACCGCCCATGCCGTGGCCACAGCCGCGCAAGCCCTTACCGGTGTTGACGGCGATGCCGTCGTCCTGTTCGGCGACACCCCCTTTATTCGGGCTGAGACACTGGAGGCGATGCAGGCCGCACGCAGCCAGCATGCCGTCGTCATCCTTGGCTTTCATGCCGCCGATCCGGGGCGTTATGGGCGGCTGATCACCGCTGGTGACAGTCTGGAACGCATTGTCGAATACCGCGATGCCAGTGATGAAGAACGCAGCCTCACCCTTTGTAATTCCGGCGTTGTCATGGCCGATGCCGCCACCCTGTTCGCGCTGGTCGCACAGGTCGGCAATACCAATGCCGCAGGCGAATACTACCTGCCCGATATCGTCGCCATCGCCCGCGCCAAGGGCTTGTCTGCCGGTGTTGTCATCTGTGATGAGGCCGAAACACTGGGCATCAACACCCGCGCCGAACTGGCCCATGCCGAACACCTGTTCCAAACCCGCATGCGGGCCGAGGCACTCGAAAACGGCGTCACCCTGACCGCCCCTGATACCGTGTTCTTCGCGCTGGATACCCATATTGGCCGTGACGCCAGCATCGGCCCCAACGTCATCTTCGGCCCCGGTGTGACCATCGAATCCGGTGCCGAAATCAAGGGCTTCTGCCATCTGGAAGGCTGCCACATCAGCCGTGGCGCGCAGGTCGGCCCCTTTGCAAGGCTGCGTCCGGGAACGGAACTGGCCGAAGGCGTACGCATCGGAAACTTTGTCGAAATCAAGAATGCCATTATCGCAGAAGGCAGCAAGGTCAACCACTTGGCTTATGTTGCTGATGCAAACGTGGGCGAACATGTCAACATCGGTGCGGGCGTTGTGACCTGCAACTATGACGGCGTGCTGAAACACCGCACCACCATCGGCAACCGCGCCTTCATCGGCTCCGACACCATGCTCGTGGCCCCCGTCACGATTGGGGCCGAGGCGATGACAGGCTCCGGGTCCGTCATCACCGAAGACGTGCCCGCCGGGGCCTTGGCCCTTGGCCGGGCGAAACAAGTGAACAAACCGGGCTTGGCTGTGCGGCTGATGGAACGGCTGCGCGCAATCAAAGCGGCAAAGGGTAAATAAATGTGCGGAATCATTGGCATACTCGGCACACATGAAGTGGCCCCCCTGCTGGTAGAGGCGCTAAAACGGCTGGAATATCGCGGCTACGATTCTGCTGGTATCGCCACCATCCAGAACGGCACTCTGGACCGTCGCCGTGCGGTCGGCAAACTGGTCAACCTGTCTGACCTTTTGGTCCATAACCCGCTCGCCGGGAAATCCGGCATCGGCCACACCCGCTGGGCCACGCATGGCGCCGCCACCGTTACAAACGCGCATCCGCACAAGGCGGGTGCCGTCGCCGTGGTGCATAACGGCATTATCGAGAACTTTCGCGAATTGCGCACTGAGCTGGCCGCAGCAGGTTTGGCGTGGGAGAGTGAAACCGATACCGAAACTGTCGCCCTACTGACTAGAATGTATATGGATCAGGGGCTTGCCCCCGTGCAGGCCGCCGAGGCCACGATCAAACGACTGCACGGGGCGTTTGCTTTGTGCTTTCTGTTCGACGGCGAAGATGACCTCATCGTTGCCGCCCGCAAAGGCTCTCCTTTGGCCATTGGCCATGGCACGGGTGAGATGTTCGTCGGCTCCGACGCCATCGCCCTGTCGCCCTTCACCGACCGCATCACCTATCTGGACGAGGGCGATTGGGCCGTCGTGACCCGTGCGGGTGCCACGATCCATGATGCCAACGGTGCGCTGGCGAACCGCGCCATGGCCACGATCCAGATTGATGCCACCCGCATTGAAAAGGCTGGTTACCGGCATTTCATGGCCAAGGAAATTGCCGAACAACCCGTCGTCATCGCCGATGCGCTGAAACACTACCTCAACCAAGATGTGATGAACTTGCCAGAAGGCATTGATTTCACAAGTGTTGAGCGCATCACTATGGTCGCCTGCGGCACCGCCAGCTATGCCTGCCATGTCGCCAAATACTGGTTCGAACAGATCGCAGGCTTGCCTGCCGACATCGACATTGCATCCGAATTCCGCTATCGTGAACCGCCGCTGTCGCCCACCTCATGGGCGCTTTTCGTCAGTCAGTCGGGCGAAACGGCTGATACACTCGCCGCCTTGCGCTATACCACTGATAAGGTCGCCAAGGTCGTGTCAGTCGTCAACGTGCCTACCTCGAGTATCGCACGCGAATCCGACCTGTCTTTGCCCATTCTGGCGGGCATTGAAGTGGGCGTTGCCTCGACCAAAGCCTTTACTTGCCAGCTGGCCGTGTTGGCACTGCTGGCTTTAAAGGCCGCCCTCGACCGTGGTCGCATCGA
>JANNBG010000784.1:0-6041 GCA_031385205.1 Rhodobacterales bacterium | reverse complement strand
GATGCGGGGTTGAACCTGTCTCCAAAGAGAGGGACGGCCTGCATGTTGATCCGGTTTGGTTACGATATCGTTATGACCTGCATGCAAGACACGCCGTTGATTTGCCTGCTGTCGGTGAGGCCAGAACGGTTGACGGATGTGACAGAACACGAGGTGCTGACAGTGACGCCGCCCGTGCCATCCACGCTGTATTTCGATCTGTTTGGCAATACCTGCCGCCGGATCATGGCGCCTGCAGGGGCGTTGCGGTTGCACAGCACGGGGGTGATTGCGGACACGGGTCTTGCAGATGTGGTGGATGTGACGGCGTCAGAACTGCCCGTGCAGCATTTGCCGGATGAAACGCTGCTGTATCTGCAGGGCAGCCGCTATTGCGAAACGGACCGGATGAGCGAGCTGGCCTGGCAGATGTTCGGCAAAGTGCCACTGGGGTGGGGCCGTGTGCAGGCGATTTGTGATTTCGTCCATGGGCATATCCGGTTTGATTATTCGGATGCGCGGTCGACCCGCACGGCGATGGATGCATGGACCGAGGGGCGGGGGGTGTGCCGGGATTATGCGCATCTGGCGATTACGCTGTGCCGCTGCCTGAACATTCCGGCGCGCTATGTGACAGGCTATCTGCCGGATATCGGCGTGCCGGTGACGGGGCCGATGGATTATGCGGCGTGGATGGAGGTGTCACTGGGGGGCAAATGGTGGACGTTTGACCCGAGAAATAACATGGCAAGGATCGGGCGGATCAAAGTGGCGGAGGGGAGGGATGCAGCGGATGTGCCGCTGATCCAGTCATTCGGTGCGCATACTCTGTCGTCGTTTACGGTGGTGGCGGATGAGGTGGTGACAGTGGGGTTTAGGTCGTGAGTCGACACGCATTGCGGTTTTGCGCCCAAAGCTGACCTTTCCAGCCTTTGGCTGGATTTCACGGACTCATGAACAAGCGTGGCGTCAGTCGATGTAGGTATCCGATCTTTGCCCTGCCCGCTCATGATGAATGGGCAGGGTGCGCCCATAGAGCTGCAGGGCGCGTTCTGGTGCCCCGACCATGTTTGGCTCTTCGACATAGGAGAATATTGCCACATAGCGGGGGCGCTTGCCGCTGAGCGGTGCGACCCGGTGCAGCGAATACCGGCCGCGAAAGATCTGAAGATCGCCGGGTTCCAGATGGAGCACGTTCACCTTGTCTGACGTGCCATTCAGCACACGCGCAACCTCGGCGAAGTTCTCGTCACCTTCGCGGATACGGGGGGCATATTCGAAAGCGCCGCCACTTTCGGCGTTTTGAATGGCGATCGTCACGGTGAAGTTATTCGTGTCGAAATGCCAGGGAAAGCCGTTGCCCGCCTGTGCCACGTTGACAATGACGTCGGCCAAGGGGTCTGCGTAACGGTAGAATGCACGCTCTTGCAGGCAGTCCTGAATAAATTGGTCAAAGCCAAGACTATCGTGAATAGTCCGCAAAGGGCCGCTTTTGGCAAAGTTGTCAGCGGGGACAAACGCATTTGAACGGTCAAAGAATTGTCGCCGTGGATCGTCGGCCGGAAGACTGGGATCGTCCTTGGTAAAATAGACATTGGTGCGGTTGAAGCTGCGGTGCCCATAGTCCGCAACACTTTCAGCCTCTGTCGCCAGGGCGTCGATGCCCTTTGGCGTGAGAAATCTTTTGATGACCGCGCAGCCATCACGCGACAGATCAGACCGCACCCGCTCGACCAAGACACTACGTTCTGTGCCGTCTTGGTCAATCGGGAAGCTATGGTAATCAATCAGATCTGAACGGCTGTAGGTCATCGTCGTCCTCCGATAAACTTCCCGATGATTTACACGGGGCGCACAGAGACTCTTGTTCGTTTTCGACACCATGAGGCCGCATTTTGGATGCCTGTTCCTGCGCAGGGCCGGGCAACAAACCCCAGACCGTTGGTTCAATATCCGCTTTGTCTCGCAGAGCAGACCCGCAAACGCCTCCCTATTGGGTAAAAGGGGGGCATTGCCCCCCCCCATCAGTTACTTCGGCACCAGCACGGCGTTGATGACGTGGATCACGCCGTTGGACTGGTCCACATCACCGATGGTGATTTCGCCGATATTGCGCGACTCGCTGTAGACATACAGCTTGCCACCCTTGGCCTTGATGGACAGGGCATCGCCCGACAGGGTTTGCAGGTTGGCAAAGCCATCGGGGCTTTTCTTGGCCATGGCCATCAGGTCGGCGGTTGACAGATCACCGGCAACGACATGGGCGGTCAGCACCTTGACCAGCATATCCTTGTTTTCCGGTTTCAGCAGCGTGTCAACGGTGCCAGCGGGCAATGCGGCGAAGGCGTCATTGACGGGGGCAAACACAGTGAAGGGGCCAGCACCCATCAGGGCATCGACCAGACCAGCGGCCTTGACGGCGGCGACAAGGGTGGTGTGATCGGCGGAATTTACAGCGTTTTCGATGATGTTCTTGGTCTCGAACATGGCGGCACCACCAACATCGGGGTTGGCAAAGGCGGGGGCAGCAAACAGGGCGAGCGACAGGGCAAGGGCAAAAGGCTTCATGGTGCAGACTTCCTTTTCATCGGCCAGACCATTCTGGACCGTCTGCATCCAGCAACGGGGCGCAAATCCGGAAGTTTCGGGGGGGAGCCTGACATCACGCAGGTGTGTTGTGCTGAAATAAAACGGGGCTACGGTGACCGTAACCCCATTTGCGGCGGCCGCGGTGCCAGATCAGATCAGGATCAGATCTGCGGCGGACAGCGTGACGCCATTCTGGAAATAAGCGATGGCGATGGACCCAGCGCCACCGACACCATCGGCATCAAACCACAGCGAATGGTCGGTATAGCGGAAGACGAAACGATCTGTTGCATCCAGCGCGAGGCGGGTGGCGCGCACGATGAAATCATCGGCAGACACCGCGCCTGTGGCATCGCCATAACCAAATGCAGACCCTTCCAGCAGGATATGGTCGTCGCCCAGCGTAAAGTCGGTGATGCGGTCGTTCATGGTGGTGCGGGCGCGGAACTGGAACATATCTGCGCCATCGCCGCCGGTCAGCGTATCCATGCGCGCGCCGCCATCCAGCGTATCGGCCCCGGCCCCGCCAAAGAGCTTGTCGATCGACCCATTGCCAAAGAACAGGTTATCGCCCGCATCGCCCACCAGAACATCAGCGCGTGTGGTGCCCAGAATGGACTCGATCCCGGCAAAGGTATCGCCAAAGGCGGCGATGCCGAAATTGGCAGTGGCATCGGCCAGATTGATGGTGACGCCCATGGTATAGCTGGAGACATCCAGCGTATCAAAGCCTGCACCGCCGTCGATGTTTTCGGCCGTGGCCCCAAGGACAAAGCGGTCATTACCATCGCCGCCAAAGATGGCGCCGATGATTGTGCCCGCGCGGTTGTTCAGGATGTCATTGCCGCCCGCCAGATCGACGGTGCCGGTCATGATGCCCGAATTTGTCACGATATCTGCCGAAGCGCCGCCCAGAATCGCGTTATTGGGCGATTCGATTGTGCCGGTATTGTTGATTATGAAGATGCCAGTGCCGAACTTGTGCCAAATGCCGGCCACACGGCCAACCATCACGCCGGAATTCGAAACAGTGGTTGTTCCTGCATCGCGGACAAAGACCGAGGCACAGGAACCATAGGAATTGATCTGCCCGGCGTTGGTCATGGTGGAGCCCACGCCATCAAGGATCACACCATCTGCATCATTCACGACGCCATCCCCGCCAGAGGTAAGCTGTGCGCCTGCATTGATAATCACCGTCTGCGCGGTATCGGTGCCGATGGTGTTGATGCATTCATCCTCGCCGATAATGGTGCCATCGACGGTAAAGGTATGCGTGCCGGTCCATGTTGTAATGGCATCCGTCAGGGTCGAGCGCACCACCACGCCGATACCAACATGCAGGTCATCGTTTCCGGTCAGGATATAAGTGTGGCCTTCGGTGGTCTGTGTGATGGCTTCAATGAGCATGGCGGTCCTGCGGATTGTTTACAATATGTAACAAGTTGAATTATAACACAAACTCGCCACATTGTCAGGGGAATTATCGCAAAATTGTGGCAGACGCCATGTGCAACGCTACGTCGGTCTTTGGTGAAGATGACGGATGTTACGCAGTTGCAGCGCAGGCCGCGTCATAGTCCTGCAGCACGCGCGTGATGGCGGCACGCAACAGGGCCGGGGCAGTGGGTGCCAGATTGCAGGCCATGACATCAGAATAGGCGGCACCAAAGAACTGCGAGATGAGGGGTTCGGGGATTGCGGCGTCTGCGAACAGGGCCATCAGGCTGGTCACAGCCTGACGGGCAACGGGATCAGCCCAGTAATAACGGATGCGGTCTGAATAGCTGAAATGCCGCAGGAAGGCCTGCTGATCCGCATCACCGGGATAGTAGCGGGCCCAATACTTGGCATCGTGCAGCATGACCTGTTCCATCGTGGCGCGCAGGGTTTGCGGGCGATGGGGGAACAGCACATCGGCGACGTGATCGAGGGCATAAAGCGCCTGACGCCACGCAAAGGTCAGGCCAGGGCCAACCTTTAGAATGCCGAAACCATCGCGGACAAGGGCGGTCAGGGCGGCGGGTGTCTGGTAATCGGTTGAATGCGCCTCGAACAGCATGGGCAGTTGGGGCAGGCAGGCCGTCAGGTTGTGGGCGGTTGCGGGGTTGTAGGGGATGACATTGGCACTGCCAAATTCGACGCCGGGCTGCACGACAAGGCCGACAACACGGGCAAAGGCAGCAGCGATGCCAGCCGTGGCAAAGGCATGGCGATGCTGGGCGACAGTATCTGCGGCATCATTGGCGGTGGTCACGGCCAGATGGTCAACGGCATGGGTGGCCCCACCGGGCACGGGCACCTCGGTGCCGATGACATAGACAGGTGGGATATTGACGCTTTGTGCTTCGGCCACGGCGGCAAGGCTGGCATTGCGCGCAGCGACGACATGGCCGGGCAGGGGTGTGGGGTCACTCGCGCAGGACATGCTGCAATCGAGGTGAATCTTGCTAAACCCGGCCTGCACATAGGCGGCCACCATGGTGCAGGCCCTGGCCATGGCATCGGCGGCGGGCAGATGAGTCCATGGATTGGGGCCAAGATGATCGCCGCCGAGGATCAGGTGGGTGGGGTCAACGCCTTCGTTAGCGGCTATCTGTAAGACGAAGGTGCGAAAGGTGGCGGGGGTCATGCCGGTATAGCCGCCGTCCTGAATGACCTGATTGCAGGTCGCCTCGATCAGCACGGGCCCGCCATGGGTGGCGGCAAAGGCCAAAGCCGCACCGATGACGTCGGAGTGGGCGGAACAGATCGACGGGATGCCACGGATGATTCCAGCGCGGCGGTCAGACGCAAGGGTCAGCAAGGACGCGAGGGGCAAAGGTTTTCTCCAACTTGGTCAAGAAAGATCATAAACGATCAGAAAGATGATTGACAATGAATAAATGATCACGCTTTTTGAAGGCATGACCAGATGGATATTCCAATGAAACGTGACCGCGCCATGGCGATCAGACAGCACTTGTTTGCACAGGGCTATTCATCGATTGCGGATATCGCGCGGGCGGTTGGGGCATCGGAGCCGACGGTGCGGCGTGACCTTTTGGTACTGGCGGCAGACGGGCAAATCCTGCGGGATCATGGCGGGGCACAGATAGCCGAGGCGTCTGGTGTGGAAGTGGCGTTTGAAAGCCGCGAGCAGATCAACCTTGCAGCCAAGCGGGCGATTGGTGAGGCGGCTTTTGGCCTGCTGCGGCCAGAGACGGCGGTGTTTCTGGATGCGGGCACGACAGTGCTGCAACTGGCGCGCAAGCTGCGGCTGAACCCGATGCCGCTGCGGGTGTTCACGAATTGCCTGCCGGTGGCGCAGGTTCTGATGCCGGTGGCGGATGTGACGGTGACGCTGTTGGGCGGCACGTTGCGGCCACAAAACGCGTCGATGGTGGGGATGCTGGCAGAAGAGGCGCTGGACCGGTTGTGGTTTGACCAGTTGTTTCTGGGCGTGGGGGCGATTGCGGAAGACGGGTCGATTT
>JANNBG010000738.1:0-2952 GCA_031385205.1 Rhodobacterales bacterium | reverse complement strand
GCTGGCAATGACGTACTGGCCGGTGGCACGGGCACGGTTTCCATGGCAGGCGGTGCGGATGATGATCTGTATTTCATCGACGTGGCGGCAGACCTGACAACCGAATTGGGCGCTGGCGGCAATGACACGGTGCAATCGGCGCTGGTGTCAATCGCGCTGGCAGGGCGCGCGAACATCGAGGCGGCGACGCTGACGGGCCTGTTGAACCTGAACCTGACGGGGGCCGGGGGTGACGAGACCCTGACGGGCAACGATGGCAACAACAGCCTGACGGGGGCTGCGGGCAATGACAGTCTGATCGGCGGCGATGGTCTGGATTCCCTGTTCGGCGGCGATGGCAACGATACCCTGCGGGGCGGTGGCGGGGATGACGCTCTGGAGGGCGGCAATGATGACGACAGTCTGATCGGCGGGGCGAATGATGACTCGCTGTCGGGTCAGGCGGGCAGTGACAATCTGAGCGGCGATCTGGGCAATGACACCGTGGATGGTGGTGCGGGCACAGATACTCTGGCAGGTGGCGATGGTGATGATTTATATGTGATTGATGCCGCAGATGTGGGCGCGGGTGGCGTTTATGAAAACGGCACGACGGGCGCTGACACGATGTCGAGTGCGGCAATCAGCATTGATCTGACGGATGCGGAATATGCGGGCATCGAGAATGTGACCTTGCTGGGGGCATCGAACCTGAATGCCACGGGCACGGCGGGGATCAACACGCTGATCGGCAATGCGGGCAACAACACGCTGACAGGCGGTGCGGATGACGACACGCTGCAAGGCGGGGACGGGCTGGATTCACTGCGGGGTGGCAACGACAATGACAGCTTGTCGGGCGGCAACGGCACCGACACGCTGGAAGGCGGCGATGGGAATGACACGCTGGTTGGGAACGCGGGTGCGGACCGGTTGGTGGGTGGCAATCAGGATGACATCTATGTGCTGCAAGACGCGGATGTGGTGGTTGAAGGCAACGGGGGCAACAGCGGGATTGATGACATCCGGTCCTCGCTGGTGTCGCTGGACCTTGCCGATTTTGCGAATGTCGAAAAGATTACCCTGCTGGGCAGTGCCAACCTGAACGCCACAGGCGATACGGGCGATGATACGCTGACGGGCAACAGCGGCAACAACAGCCTGACCGGCAACAATGGTGCCGACAGTCTGGTGGGCGGTGACGGGGCGGATACGCTGAACGGTGGCGCGGGGTCCGACACTTTGGCTGGTGGTCTGGGCGATGACCTGTATCAGATCGGTATTTCGATCGATACGCTGACCGAAGGGCTGACGGGCGGGGATGATACGGTCACGTCAGGTGAGGTGTCCTTTACCCTGGGCACTAATTTTGAAAACGGCACGCTGACGCTGTCGGGGAACCTGAACATTACGGGCAATACGGATGCGAACCGTTTGACCGGGAATAACGGCGATAACAGCCTGTCGGGCAGTGATGGTGCCGATACGATTTTGGGTGGTCTGGGGGCCGATACGCTGGATGGCGGGGCGGGGTCAGACTCGCTGACCGGCGGCGATGGGAATGATGTGTTCGTGGTCAATTCATCGCTGGATTCGGTGACGGAAATCACCGGTCAGGGGCGTGACCAGGTAGAGTCTGCGACGATCAGCCTGGACCTTGCCAACTATGCCTTTGTGGAAGACCTGAAACTGACAGGGGCAAGCAACTTTGACCTGACGGGGAATGGCGGGGCCAATGAACTGACCGGAAACACCGGAGACAACATTCTGGCGGGTGGGGGTGGCGCGGATACAATGGTGGGTGGCACGGGCGATGACACCTACACAGTGGATGTTGCGGGCGACGTGATTACCGAAGCGGCGGGCGATGCGGGCGATGAGGTGCGTAGCAGTGCAATCAGCATTGTCATGGCGAATTACGCCAATGTGGAAATTGCAACGCTTTTTGGGACCAGTGACCTGAACATTACAGGGTCAGCGGGCAGCAACGTTCTGACCGGGAATACGGGGTCAAACGACATCGCGGGTGGCAACGGGTCTGACAGCATCTTTGGCGGTGTTGGTACAGATAGCTTGCGCGGCGAGAATGATGCAGATTTCATGTCCGGCGGAAGCGACGATGACAAGGTGTTCGGCGGGGCGAATGCAGCCGGGGTTGATACGCTGAATGGCGACGCTGGCAATGACACTGTGTTTGGGGGCAATGATGCCGACGCGCTTTTCGGCGGGGCGGATGATGACTCGCTGTTGGGTGATGCGGGCACGGATACGCTGGCGGGTGGCGCAGGGAATGACACGCTGGATGGCGGCACAGGGACGGATGATCTGAACGGTGATGCGGGCGATGATCTGTTCATCATCGACGTTGCGGCTGAAAGCATTACCGACACCACGGGCAGTGACACGGTGCAATCGGGCACGGTCTCGGTTGATCTGACGCTCCTGGGGCGGGACGTGATCGAAAACATCGTGTTGACCGGGGCCACGGCGATTGACGGCACAGGTAACGCGCTGGACAACACCATCACAGGCAACGACGGGGTGAACACACTGACAGGCAGTGCAGGCCTGGACACGATCTTTGGCGGCATCGGGGGCGACACGATTGACGGTGGTGCCGATAACGACAGCCTGGAAGGTGGCGACGGCGACGACAGTATCGCAGGTGATCTGGGTGCTGATACGATCCGTGGCGGGGCGGGTCAGGACAACATTAACGGCGGGGACGGGGCGAATTCCATCTTTGGCGATGCCGAGGACGACAATATCGCAGGCGGGGCCAACGTCGATTCCCTGTTTGGCGGGACAGAGTCGGATGAGCTGGCGGGGCTTGGCGCGGCGGACAGTCTGTCGGGCGGATCAGGCGATGACACGCTGTTCGGGGCGTCTTTTGCCACCAATACGGCAGATGCCGATACGCTGGATGGCGGGACGGGCACGGACAGTCTGGTGGGTGGTGGCGGCGATGACAGC
>JANNBG010000724.1:0-5591 GCA_031385205.1 Rhodobacterales bacterium | reverse complement strand
AAGAACTTTCGCGATGGCTGCCGAAACCGATTCCATTTCTGCCATCCCGTCAATCTGGTTCAGGCTTTTCTTTGCCCAATAGTACCCAATCAGCGCCGCCGTATTCTTGTAATATTCGCGCAGCCGCACCTCAAACACCTCTGGCGTATCATCGCGCCGCACAGGCTCGCCTTTGGCTGCGGCCTCGCCTGCCCGCTTCACGATCCGGTCCACCAGCGCCTTGTCATCCACGACCAGTTCGATCACGGCATCCAGCGGCAAGCCCTTCTGCGCGAGAAGATCTGCCAAAGCATCCGCCTGCCGCAAGGTGCGCGGAAAACCGTCGAATATGAACCCGCCGACCGCGCCTTTTTCCAGCTTTTCCGCAATCAGCCCGATCACGATCTCGTCTGTCACGAGGTCACCCCGGTCCATCACCGCCGCCACCCGCAGGCCCATTTCCGTGCCGCTTGTCTTGGCCTCGCGCAGCATATCACCCGTAGACAGCTGCACCATCGCGCGGCCGTCTACCAGACGCTTCGCCTGCGTTCCCTTGCCCGCACCCGGCGGGCCCAACAGAATGATGTTCGCCATAGGTCAGCGCCGCGCAGGCGCCCGGGGCGCTGTTTTCTTTTTGCCCCGCAGGTTCGACTTCTCGATCAGGCCTTCATACTGGTGCGCCAGCAAATGCGACTGAATCTGGTTGATCGTATCCATCGTCACCGACACCACGATCAGCACCGATGTCCCCCCGAAATAGAACGGGATCGCAAACTGGTTGCGCAGAATTTCAGGCAACAGACATACCGCCGCCAGATAGCCCGCCCCCACCACCAGCACCCGGTTCACCACATATTCCAGATAGGCTTCGGTATTCTTGCCCGGACGAATACCCGGAATGAAGCCGTTCTGATTCTTCAGGTTTTCCGCCACTTCATCCACTTTGAACGCCACGTTCGCCGTGTAGAAATATGCAAAGAAAACGATCATCGCCGTGAAGAACACATAGTACAACGGCTGCCCATGGCCAAAGTAGGCCAGAATGGTTGACAAGACTGCCCCTGACTGTTGGCCCGAAAACGTTGCAATCGTCGTTGGCAACAGCAGCAGTGATGACGCGAATATCGCTGGGATCACGCCTGCCGGGTTCACTTTGATCGGCAAATGGCTGGACCCGCCATCATAGACCTTCATCCCCACTTGCCGTCTCGGATACTGGATATGGATCTTGCGCAGCGCGCGTTCCATGAACACCACGAACGCCATCACCGCGATGACCATCACGATCACACCCAGAATGACCGGCGTCGACAAAGCACCTGACCGACCCGATTCAAAGAACTGCACAAGTGCCTTCGGAATCTCCGCCACAATACCCGTGAAGATGATCAGCGAAATACCGTTGCCAATGCCCCGCGCTGTGATCTGCTCGCCCAGCCACATCAGGAACATCGTGCCCCCCACCAACGTCACCACGACGGCCAGCTTGAACGTCAGGCCCGGCGTATGCGCCAGATCCGCCGCCTGCAGACTGACAGCAATCCCCCAGGCCTGAAACGTCGCCAGAAACACCGTGAAATAGCGCGTATACTGGTTGATCTTCTTGCGGCCCTGCTCGCCCTCTTTCTTCAACTGCTGCAGCGTCGGCACCATCGCCGCCAGCAACTGCACGATGATCGAGGCCGAGATGTAGGGCATGATCCCCAGCGCAAAGATGCCCATCCGGCTGATGGCACCACCCGTGAACATGTCCAGCATGCCCCCGATGCCGCCCGTCGCCTGATCCATGAACGACCGTAATGCCGTACCATCAATGCCCGGCACCGGGATGTAGGTGCCAAGCCGATAGATGATGAGCAAGCCAATCGTGAAAAGGATGCGCTGGCGCAGGTCTGTTGCCTTGCCGAGGGTGCCCCAGCTCAGGTTCGCCGCCATTTGCTCTGCAGCAGATGCCATGGATTTGTTCTTTCATGACTGCGCCGCCGGTCCGGTCTTCCGGTCGGCGGCGCGGGAAAACATGGAAATGATGTATGCGCTCCTGCGAGCGCAAACAACCTTTATTCCGCGACGGCCTTCGGCGTATGCGTCACAGTCAGGGCACCACCCGCAGCGGCAACAGCCTCAATCGCTGCGGCGGACGCGCCCGTCACCGAGATAGTGATTTTCGACGTGATCACACCCTTGGCCAGCACGCGGATACCGTCCAGCTTGGATTTGGTCAGACCCGCCGCAATCAGCATGTCCTCATTGATCTCGCCCTTCGCGTCCAGCTTGCCCGCCGCGATGAATTTCTCGATCAGGCCCAAGTTAATGACCGCGTAATGCTTTTGGTTCGGCTTGGTAAAGCCGCGCTTGGGCAGGCGGCGATAAAGCGGCATCTGCCCGCCTTCATACCCGCCAATCGCCACACCGGAGCGTGACTTCTGCCCCTTGATCCCGCGCCCGGCGGTCTTGCCCGACCCCGAACCCGGCCCCCGCGCCACGCGCTTTTTCTTTTTGGTAGCACCGGGGTTGTCTGCCAGTTCATTCAATTTCATGTCGCATCTCCATATACCGGAATGCCCATACCTGCGACGGATGCGGACAACGCGGCGTTTCTTGTTGATTCTGTGACGTTGTGGGTCACGGAGGGCGTATAGGGGAACGGTGAGGGGGGATCAAGGCTCAAGGTTTGGCTTCATCTGTCCGTCGATACCACGCGTTTCCATCTTCAACATGATCGACAGAAATCCCTTTGATCCTGTGCAACGCGCACTTGATGATGGTCGTTTCCGTGCCGTCGAACAGCGCGACGTTATATCCTTTTTCGCCACCAAACGAGCTTTTGTAGACTACGCCATCAAAACCATCCTCTTTCAGCGCCTCCGCCAGAATCTGAGTTGGAAAATAGCTACTGTTGTTGTCAGCACGGGTTACGGGCCGCGAGAACGCACTGTCGATTTCGGCCCAAACACATTCGTCAGCTTTTTCTTGAGAAATTGACTCCTCTCCGCAGAGTTGAGCAAAAGTGAGCAGTCCCAAAGCTGATCCTCCGTGGTTCTTGGACAGGTCTACCAAGTTGAAATCTCGATCAGTTCTGAATAAGGCAACCGAGACCAACTCATCCAACCACGGCCTCACCTCTGAAATCGCCGTATCAATACTTGAAGCGAGATAAAGACATGGAATGCCCTTGGGGTTAATCCGACCGTCTGAAGCATATTCAGCTTTCGGTCTAATTCGATCTTCTGACACACCTCGGATGTCGAATCCACCGTCAGGCAACTCAATCTCGACATGATCCCGAACAACACGGAATAGTGTCGCTCCCCTTGGCAACCTTTCAGCCCGGCGCTTTGCTTGCTCGCGAAACACTTGAACAAAGCGTTGTGTTTCCTGTCCAAGCGCAAAACGTCCCTTGAACCTGACGGCGTAGGAAAAGTCACGGTAAGAAGTCCATCTTTTGAAGCCCATTTCACGCATTCCATACCGTGACACCATAAGACAGTGGCAACATGTGACACCTCACAAAATTTCGACAGGGGGCTTTTGCCCTCACCCCAAATCCGTCTGCGCAAAATCATCCCCCTTGTACAACAACCCCACCCCCCGCGCCTTCGCGCATGCATAGGCAAAGCAATCGCCCAGATTCAGGCCCGCCGGATGCCCCACCGCGCGGCCATAAGTTTGGGCGGCGGTCTGGGCTCCGGTGCCGATGGGCTGGGTCAGATCAATGCAGGTAGCATCCAGTTGCAGGTAGAGACGATCCACCAGTTGCCCGGCAACCTCTATCTGGTCGGGCGTGGCGGAACGGTTTGTTTCGGGGCGGTTGCGTGCAAGGCTGACGACAGCCTCGAACCGGGACAAAGGGGAATAGACCAGGGCCGAGACACTCTGTTGCGCCTGCCGCAAAAGGCCCTCAAACTCCGGCTCGCGCTTGATGATCGCGACAACGGCGCTGGCGTCAAGAAACACCGCTTACATGCCCCACAGGTCATCCATGTCTGCCTTGTGGTTATAGTTGGGGTCAAAGGGGCCAAGTTTGGCAAGAGCTTCGTCTTGCAAAGCCTTGATCCGTTCCTTCAGCGGGATTTTCGCGCGGGCTTCGGCAATCGCGGCTTTCAATGCCATGCGGACGGCTTCGGTTTTGTTCTCGGCACCCAGATATTTGACCGCATCCTCGGCAAGGCCCGAAACTTCGGGGTCTTTGATGTAAAGCGGCATGCGTTGGACCCTCGGGATATACGAATATCTTTCAACGTATATCCCGGAGGGGAAAAAGTCAATTTTCTTGAACGCAAAACGCCCCATCTTTCGACAGGGCGTTCTCAAATGGTGGGCCGAAGCCCGCCCTACCAGTCCCTACGCCCCCGCTGGCCAATGAAACTCCGGCCGCAAACCGACAAACACCGGCCGCCCGTCATGCGGTTTGGCGTAGCCCTTCGTCTCATCCCAGAACGCGTGATACGTCGCCTTGGGAAATGCCGCGTCGTCATAGCCCATCACATTCGGCACGGCCACCCGGATGCGGCCTTGTTTATCATCGAGCATCAGCACCGCCCCGCAATCCGTACACAGGCAGATTTCCAGCGGCCCATCCGGATTTTGCGCGTTGAACGGCACCCGTTTCATCTTTTCCGGATGATCCACCTGAATGTCGCCATGGTTGAAAAACGCCACATGCGTGTGCTGCTGCCCGGTTACGGATTTGCAGACATTGCAGTGACATTCGTGGTTGTCGATGGGTTCGGCGCCCGCTGTGACATGCACATGCGCGCAACCCCCGGCGTATGGTGTGGCCATAGTTCCCTCCCTGACGTAAAGCCGGGGCCTCTCCGATCCCAGCGAGTCGCGGGTAGCGTAGCACCAGAGTCCCAGAATGCAAAACGCCCCACCTTGCGGCAGGGCGTTCTCATTCTCACAAACCCGGATAACCTACCCGCGCTCTTCCACGATCTGCACTAGATGGCTGATCTTGTTCACCATCCCGCGCACGGAAGGAGTGTCTTCCAGCTCGCGCGTGCGGTTCATCTTGTTCAGGCCAAGGCCGATCAGCGTGGCCGTCTGCACCGCAGGACGCCGCGCTGCCGACTTGATCTGTTTGACGATGATTGTCTTGGCCATGATTATGCCTCCACCGTTTCTGCTTCCGGCTTTTTCAGAATCTCCGCCACCTTCTTGCCACGGCGTGCCGCGACCTGACGGGGGGATGTTTCCGATTTCAAACCGTCAATCGTGGCCCGGATCATGTTGTAGGGGTTTTGCGACCCGATGGATTTCGCCACCACGTCTTGCAGCCCCAACATCTCAAACACGGCGCGCATTGGGCCACCGGCAATGATGCCCGTCCCCGCCACGGCTGTGCGCATCACGACCTTGCCCGCGCCATGGCGGCCTTCCATATCGTGGTGCAGTGTCCGTGCATCCTTCAGCGGCACGCGGATCAACTGGCGTTTCGCCTGTTCCGTTGCCTTCCGGATCGCTTCAGGCACTTCTTTCGCCTTGCCCTTGCCAAAGCCCACACGCCCGCGCTGATCGCCCACAACCACGAGCGCCGCAAAACCAAAGCGTTTACCGCCCTTTACGGTTTTGGACACGCGGTTGATTGCCACCAAGCGGTCTGCAAACTCCGG
>JANNBG010000719.1:0-3439 GCA_031385205.1 Rhodobacterales bacterium | reverse complement strand
TCGTGCTTCAGGATCACCGTCGCAATCGCCCCATCGGCCAACACATAATAGGCGTTATACAGCTTCCCATCCCGCAAATGCGGCCCGCCAATGCCCAAGGCTGGCCCATTCCTAACCTGCAAAGCCAGATCCGAAACAGCCCGCATGGCATGCGCCACAAAGGCCGGTTTCATGATCAGATCCTGTGTCTGATAGCCTGTGATAAACATCTCGGTCAGCGCCACCATCTGCGCGCCCGCATCACGCCCCTGATGCCATGCCTCCAGCGCCTTGGCAGCATTGTCGGCAATCGCCCCAACGGTGGGGTTCAACTGGGCAAGGGTCAGGCGGAATGTATCGGGCATGGTGTACTCGGCTAGGGACATGCGGGTTCTAGCAGAAGCCTGCGTAAGGGAAAGGGCAGGCCCATGCGTCACTTGTCACGCCAAGGGCCCACGGTTAGGGTTGCATTGTCCATCCGGGGGGATCTGATGCGGAAATGTTTGGGAATTGCGGCTGTTCTGGTGGCCATGGGCACCGCGGCCTTTGCCGAAGGCGAGGTGGTGACCAAGCAATATGACGATGGGTCGGTCTATGAAGGCACGTTCCTGAACGGGCGGCAGCATGGCCTTGGCACCTATACGCTACCGAACGGCTATGAATATACCGGCGAATGGGTGGATGGCGAAATCCGCGGCACCGGGCGGGCGAAATATCCCAACGGGTCGGTCTATGAAGGCACGTTCGTGGCAGGCAAGCCCGAAGGCAAGGGCAAGATCACCTACACGGACAGCGGCACCTATGATGGCGACTGGTCCGAAGGGGCGATGACGGGCGCGGGTGTCGCCACCTATGCCAACGGCGCGGTCTATACCGGTGCGTTTCTGGATGGCAAACACCACGGCAAGGGCACCATTACCATGCAGGATGGCTATCGCTATGATGGCACCTGGGTGGACGGCGCAAAGGATGGCACCGGCAAGATCACCTATGCCGACGGTGCCGTTTACGATGGCGCGCTGAAAGGCGGTGACAGGGCGGGCAAGGGCACGCTGACCATGCCCGACGGGCTGACCTATGTGGGCGATTGGGCAGGCGGCCAGATGGACGGCAAGGGCATCCTGACCCAGCCCAACGGTGACAAATACGAAGGCGACATGGTCGCAGGCAAACGTCAGGGCCAGGGCCGCATCAGCTTTGCCAATGGTGACGCGTATGACGGTGCCTTTGTGGCCGACAAGCGTGAAGGGGCTGGCGTGTTCCGCACAGCACAAGGCTATGTCTATGACGGCGCATGGAAGGCGGGCCGGGCGACGGGTAAGGGCACCCTCACCTATCCGGACGGGTCCAACTATGACGGCACATTCAAGGCCGATCAACCCGATGGCGTGGGGCGCATCCTTTACCCCGATGGGTCGCGCTATCAGGGCGTCTGGGTTGCAGGCGTCATCACCGGCAAGGGTGTGGCGACGTATGCCGACGGGTCCAGCTATGCGGGCGATTTTGTCGCCTCTGTGCCCGAAGGCGTGGGCAAGCTGACGCTGAAGGACGGCTATGTCTATGAAGGGGCCATGAAGGCGGGCCAGCGGCAGGGCATGGGCCGGGCCACCTATGCGGATGGCACGCTGTATGTGGGGGCCTTTGTGGCAGGAATGCGTGAGGGCAAGGGCGAACTGACGCAGAAAGACGGCTTCAAATACTCGGGCGACTGGAAAGCGGGCGAGATCGAAGGCATCGGCACCGCCACTTATCCTAATGGCGATGTCTATGCCGGGGCCTTTGTCAAAGGGCGGCGTCAGGGCCAGGGCACGCTGACCTATGCCACCGGCCAAGTGGTCAGCGGCGGCTGGGACAACGGCATTTTGCGCACGCCCGCACCCGAGGCGCCGGCGGTACAGAACTGAAACGCTTCGCCGCGTAGGATGGGCAATCTGCCCATCTTTCCAAAGCGATGGGCAGAATTTCCCATCCAACATGTCCTGCCGTTTCGCATCCAAAATTGCGCGTTGCACATCTCAAATACGTCACGCGTAACCTGCAGGGATAGTTACCCCTTCATCTCCATCAACGTATTCGCCCCGTCCACCACCAACATCGCCCCGTTTACATACCCCGCCTGATCGCTGCACAGGAACAGCGCACAGGCTGCCACCTCATCCGGGGTGCCCGGTCGTGCCGCGGGGCTCGCCTTGCCCGCCCGTATCTCGCGCGCAGATGACGACTCCGTCGCTATCCACCCCGGCAACACCGCGTTGCAGGTGATCCCATGCCGCGCATATTCCAGTGCCACAGATCGCGTCAGCCCCGTCAACGCCGCCTTGCCCGTGGCATAGCCTGCCGATCCGTCAATCGTCACCACCGGCCCCGTCACTGACGCCATATTCACAATCCGCCCATGCCCCGCAGCCACCATCGCGGGCAGGGCCGCGCGGATGCAATGAAACGCCGTTGTCACATTCAACGCCAGATGCTGTGCCCACGCCGCATCCGTCAGCCCCGCCACTTGCGCGCGGCGCACAGGTTTTCCCGTTTGCACCATGCCCGCGTTGTTCACCAGTATTTCCACTGGCCCCAATGCCGCCGTTACCTCTGCAAACAACCCCGCCACCTGACCCCCATCCGTCAGATCCGCCACACCCGCAAACGCCGCCCCCAGCTCTGCCTGCCGGTCATGTATCCGCGCCGTGGTTGATGTCACTGCCACCCTTGCCCCCGCCGCCACCAACGCCCGCGCAATCGCAAACCCGATCCCGCCCGCAGAACCGCAGCCCGTCACCAGTGCCACCCGGCCTTTCACGCTGAACATCTAATCCTCCTCCACCTGTGGCGCACTTGCGTCAAATTCCAGAATATCCCCCGGCTGGCAGTCCAGCGCCGCACATAACGCGTTCAGCGTCGTAAACCGCACCGCCCGCGCCTTGCCCGTTTTCAAGACTGACAGATTCTGGATCGACACCCCCACCGCATCCGCCAGCTCACCCAGCCGCATCTTGCGCCGCGCCAGCATCACATCAAGGTTCACGCGGATCATCGCCCTGCTCCGTCAGATCGTCAGTTCGGCATCGTGGTGCAGTTGCACCGCCATGCGCATCGCTGCCGCAATCGTCACCAGCAACAGACCCACGCCGATCACCGGAATATCCAATCCATAGTTCGGCTGAAAAACCGGCATGTCACCCGTGGCCACAAAGGCACGCAACGACAGGTTTGCCAAGATCAGGTCCACCACCGGAAACAGCGCAATGAGCATGCCCATCGTCCGCAACGTGCTGATCATCCGGTCCACGAACACACGCCCTGTCGCGCAACGGTGGATCACTTGATGCGCCATCCCCAATACCACGGCATAGAATGCGACCTGATAACTGAAACCTCCCCAGAACACCCAGCGCCCTACTGTGCTGAATGTCGCGACCATCGGCAGGTCGGCCAGACAGGCGGCCTGATCCGGGGCCAACGC
>JANNBG010000812.1:0-2455 GCA_031385205.1 Rhodobacterales bacterium | reverse complement strand
GGCGTTTCAGCTGGAGAGTTTGCTGATGGCGGAGGGGTTTTTTGCCAACGTTTCCGACGTTTCAGGGATGCCGACGGGCTATGCGCGGACGGGGCGGTTGCAGCCTGTGGAAGATGTGGGTTTGGCGCGGGCACGGGGGGTTTCGGCCGAAGGGCTGTGGCAGGGACGGGCGATGTGGGAGGTGGTGCGGTGTGCGGGAGGGTGGGAGCCTGCGTCGCCTTCGGGCTGGCTGGTGCGGGATACGCTGACGGCGCGGGTGCAGCCGCGGATGGCCTTGCGGGCGCTGGAGGCGGCGGTGGTGGCGTTGGGGGGGGAGGTGGTTTTGGTGGGTGAAGAGGAGGGCCGCGTGGTGCATGCGACGGGAGTGGCGGGGTTGGTGGATTTGTCGGCGGCATTGGGAAGGCGCGTGGATGGGGCGGTGAAGGGGCAGGCTGTGCTGTTGCGGTATGCGGCGGAAGGGATGCCACAGGTGTTTGCGGATGGCTTACATATTGTGCCACACGGGGATGGGACGGTGGCTGTGGGATCGACATCTGAGAACGTCTGGACGGATTTGGGGACGGATGGGCAGGTGGATGCGTTGCTGGCGCGGGCGGTGGCGGTGATGCCGGTGTTGGCGGGGGCTGTGGCGGTGGAACGCTGGGCGGGGGTGCGGCCACGGGCGGTGACACGGGCGCCGGTACTGGGGGCATGGCCGGGCAAGCGTGGGCATTTTGTGGCGAATGGGGGGTTCAAGATCGGGTTCGGGATGGCACCGAAGGTGGCGCAGGTGATGGCCGATTTGGTGTTGGACGGCGTAGACGGGGTGCCGGAGGGGTTTTTGGTAGCGGGCCTTTAGGGGGCTGCTCCTCCGCCCTGTCGGGCGACGTCGCGATTCAGGAGATAGCGGTGCGGAGGTCTTGCATCAGGTTGGTGAGGATCTGCTGGGTTTTTGTATCCTTGAGCCGCCCATCGGTATCGAACCCATTGCCTGCATCCGCGACCATCACCTCTGGCCCCGGCAGCACACGCGCGCGGAACGGGACGAGGCAGAGGCGGAGCGAGAACTGCGAACGCTCGCCCCCAGCGCGGCCTGCGGCGGCGGAGATAATGGCAAGGGGCTTGTCGCGGAGGGGCGCGCCCTTGGTGCGGCTGATCCAGTCGAGGGCGTTCTTGAGCACACCGGGGAGGGCTTTGTTGTATTCGGGCGTGGCGATGATGATGGCGTCGGCGGATTTGATCTGATCGGCAAGGGTTTGGACCTGCGGCGGGATGCCGTGGGTGTCCTCCAGGTCACCGTCATAGAGTGGCAGGCGCAGGTCGGCGAGGGTGTGACGCGCGGGACCGAAGGCATGCATGGCCTGAGCCAGTAGTAGGCGGTTGATGGAACCTGTGCGCAGGGCACCGCAGATGCCGAGGAGGATGGGGTCAGGCAAGGGGCACCTCTTTGGTGAAGGTCAGGGCAGTGGGGCGGGTATGGCCTGCGTGGGTGAAGGTGGCGGTTTGGGTGAAGCCGAGGGCGGTAAAGGCATGGTGGTTTTCGGTGAGTTCGACGCGGGTGAGGAGTTGGATTTGCGGCAGGTTGAGGTGACGGGCGCGGGTTTCGGCAAGGGCAATGAGGGTGCGGGCGAGGCCATGGCCCTGATGCGCGGGATCGATGGCGAGTTTGCCGAGGTAGAGGTGGTCGGGGTGGGGGGTGAGGATCATGCAGGCGTGGGGTGGGTGGCCAATGGCCCAAACCTCACCGCTGGATTGCAGGCTTTCGATGGTGAGGGATTGCAGGGATGAGGGCGGGTCGATGCGCGTGTGCATGCCAGCGAAAGCGCGGGTGATGAGGGCCAGAATGACGGCGAAGTCATCGGTGGGGGTGAGGCGGTAAGGGACCATGGCGCACTGTCGACATTGAGACAAGGAAAGGTCAAGGACCGCAATATCTTGGGGGTAACCGGACGTTCGCCGCCATATAGCGGTGGGTTCGGTTGACTCGTGGCGTCATTCCCACGACGATAGCGGGCCATACGGAATCACAAGGGATAGATCTTTGCGCCTGACCCGCCTGCGCCTGAACGGTTTCAAAAGCTTTGTGGACCCCACGGACCTGGTCATCCACCAGGGTTTGACGGGCGTTGTGGGGCCGAATGGCTGTGGGAAATCGAACCTGTTGGAGGCGTTGCGCTGGGTGATGGGCGAAAACCGCCCGACGGCAATGCGCGGCGGCGGGATGGAGGATGTGATCTTTGCCGGGGCGGCCACGCGGCCGGCGCGTAACTTTGCCGAAGTGGCGATTGTGATCGACAATTTTGATCGGTTGGCGCCTGCGGGGTTCAACGATCAGGATTCCATTGAAATCACGCGGCGCATTACGCGGGATGCGGGGTCGGCTTACCGGGCCAACGCACGCGAAGTGCGGGCGCGGGATGTGCAGATGCTGTTTGCGGATGCGTCGACGGGTTCGCATTCGCCTGCATTGGTGCGG
>JANNBG010000709.1:0-1565 GCA_031385205.1 Rhodobacterales bacterium | reverse complement strand
GTCAGGTCACGCGCGCTGGCCCCCACCCACAGCACATGCATCGCCATGATGCGCCCGTCTTCGACACGCGGCAGATATTCCACCCCGCGGCGCTGCATCAGTGCGCGAATTTCCGCATGCGGCACGGAATGATCAATGCTGGAAGGCGTGCGATTGGCGGCTTGCCCGACCGCATCATCCAGACTGCCGCCCTGTGCGATGAACCGGCGCAAATCGCCATCAGCCACGACGCCCAAGAAACCACCGTTGGCCGACACCACAGGAACAAGGCGCATGCCGGCACGGCTCATCACCTCCATAGTGCGGCGCAGGGAGTGATCCTCGCGCACACAGATGTCATACAAAGCTTGTCCGGTATAACTCTCCAGTCTCATGTCGGTTCTGCCAGCCCACCTTCAAAGCTGTCGTCTACTGCAACGAACCGCTTGGGTGAAGTCAAATATGCCCAGTCCAACCCGTGCAGCACCGCCTGCACCCGGACCGCCGCGCGCCCGTCACCATAAGGGTTCACCATGCCCTTGATGCCCGACACAAAAGCCGGGTGCGTGGCCTGTGCGATGCACGCGGCGATGTCCGCCTGCGCAGGCCCACAATGCAGCACATTGGCCCCGTGAAAGCGCATCTTCTGCCGCCCGGCAATGTCGACCACCGGCAGGGCATAACTCGCCGCCTCATAAATCCCACTAGAGGAATTGCCCACCACCAGCCCCGCATGCGCCATCGCCGTGTAAAACCACGCCACACCAAAGTTGCGCACCACAAAATGCCCGTGCGCCCGTGCCGCCTCGATCGCAGGAATAATCACATCCGCCCCCGGATCGGCATTGGGATAGGTGTAAATCACCTGCCGCCCCGTCGCCGCCAGCGCCGCCACCATCGCCTTGACCATCGGCCCCGTCTGGTCTGGCGCGCGCGTTTCCGGGTGCAGGGTCGCCAGCACATATCCCGGTTTCAACCCAGCAAACCCGAAATGCGCCTGAAAATCGGCAAACGGCTTTGGCGGCGCGGCATGAATGCCATCCAGCCCCAGGGCCCCCACCGTGTAAATCCGCGCGGGTTCTTCACCCATCTGTTGAATGCGCCGCGCAAATTCCGGGATATCGCAAAAATGCAGGCCTGCCATTTTCGTCAGCGCGTGGCGGAACACATCGTCAATCGCCCCTTCGCTGATCGACCCACCGCTGATATGCCCAATCGGAATGTCATGCGGCACCAAGGCCAACCCTGCTGCAATCGCCTCGAACCGGTCGCCAAGGATCAGCACCAGATCAGGCCGTGGCCCGCGTGCCACTATGCGCCCAAATCCTGCCAGCTGGTCCGCCATGGCGGCCACCGTACCGGCGGGCGTATGGCCGAATTCTGTGCCTTCTATCCGCGCCCAGACCGGCAGACCCGTGCGTTCCACATCACGCACCGTCATGCCGCCTGCAGGGTCAAAATGCGCGCCACCGACCCACAACCCCACATCAAACACGGGGTCATCGGCCATCAGCCGCGCCAGCGGCAGCAGGATCGAAAAATCCGACCGTGCCACCGTGACCATCGCAATGCGGCGTTTACGCATC
>JANNBG010000702.1:0-5755 GCA_031385205.1 Rhodobacterales bacterium | reverse complement strand
CCCGTTGCTGCATAAACGCCCGTAAACACATCCGTCACCGCCACGCCCACCTTTTGCGGCTGGCCATCCATGGCACCCGTCACGCTCATTAACCCCGCCATGCCCTGAATGATGAAGTCATATCCGGCGCGGTGCGCATAGGGGCCGTCCTGCCCGAACCCGGTGATGGAGCAGTAGATGAGGCGGGGGTTCAGCGCCGCAAGGCTGGCGTAATCCAAGCCATACTTGGCCAAGCCCCCGACCTTGAAATTCTCGATCACCACATCCGCATCCGTCACCAGCCTGCGCACAGCCGCCTGCCCTTCCGCTGTGCGGAAGTCGCAGACGACCGACTTTTTCCCCCGATTGGTCGCATGGAAATAAGCCGCTGACCGATCGCCGTCGCGGTCAATGAAGGGTGGCCCCCAACGGCGCGTGTCATCGCCCTCCGGTGCCTCCACCTTCACCACATCCGCGCCAAGATCGGCCAATATCTGGCCCGCCCAAGGCCCCGCCAGAATACGGGCCAGTTCGACCACCCGCAGCCCGGCAAGCGGGGTCATTCGGCCAGCAGCGGGTCGATGATCGCCTTGATCCCCGCGTAATCCAACCCCGCCTGCTTTTCACCGTTGATCACAATCGTCGGGGTGCCCTGCACATCGTATTCCGTCGATGTCGTCTGGAAATGCGCCACCAGCGCCTTGGCCATGGCATCATCCTTCATGCAAGCCTCCAGCGCCACATCATCCATCCCGGCCGACCGCCCGATGCGTTTCAGATTATCCACCAAAACTGCCGCATCATCCGTACCTGCCCACTCGGCTTGGGTTTTCATCAGGATGCCAAGGACACCAAAATAGCGCATCTCGCCACCACAGCGCGTCATCATACCGGCCCAAAGGTCGTATTTGTTGCGGTAAAACTCGCGGAATTCAAACCGCACTTTGCCAGTGTCGATATAGTCTTTGCGCAACGGATCAAACACCTGGGCATCGAAGGCGGCGCAATGCGGGCAGGTGAAAGATCCGTATTCGATGATGGTGACTTTGGCATCCTTGGGCCCCAACGCCATGTCCAGAATGACCGGCGCATCGGCAGGTGCGGCTTCTGGCGTGGGCGTTGCGGTTTCGGCAAAGGCGGGCAGGGCGAAGGCCAACAAAACGGCGGCGAGTTTCATCATCATCGGGTCAGCCTTTCATGCTTTGGTCCGAGATAGAACGTTTCGCGCCAAAGTTTCAAGCGCCGCTCGCAAGGATGTGTCCTGCACACCGTCCGCTGTTTCTGCGGCCTTTGCCAGAATGGCCGGATCGGGCGCAGGGGTGACCTTGGCGCGTGGCGTAAATTCCACCTGCCCCTCGGCAAACCCGGTGGGGGCAGTCTGGGTAATGGTGATGCGCGAAATCGCGGCATAGCCGTAGCAGGCATTCACCCGGTCCCTGATGCGCGGCAAATCCATCTGCACCATCGGCGCATGGGCGGATGTGGTCAGCAGGGTCAGCGTCGCCCCCATGCCATCACGCCCATAGCCCACCTTGACGGGGCGGGTAGTGCGGGCAAGGTCTTCACCCACAATCTCGGCCCAATGGGTCAGCAGGCGCGCGACGGCAAAGCCGCGCTTTTCGGTGGCGGCGCGGATCGGGTCTTTCATGAAACCGACAGCCGGTTGAAACCCGCGCATGTGGCGGGTGGGGCTGGGGGTATATGTGGGATTACGGGCCATGGTGTTCCTGCGATGTGCAGCTATCTTACGCGGGTTGCGGTGGGATGGAATGGGGCATGACGGACTTATCGGGGGAATTACTGGCGTGGTATGACGCGCACGCGCGGGTGATGCCGTGGCGCGTCTCACCAGCAGACAGGGCGGCAGGGGTGCGGCCTGATCCTTATACGGTGTGGATGTCAGAGGTGATGCTGCAACAAACGACCGTGGCGGCAGTGCGCGCCTATTTCCGGCGGTTTCTGGAACGCTGGCCAACGGTGCAGGCTTTGGCGGCGGCGGCAGATGCCGATGTGATGGGGGAATGGGCGGGGCTTGGCTACTATGCCCGCGCACGCAACCTGCTGGCCTGTGCGCGGGCGGTGGCAGCGCGGGGTGGGTTTCCGGATACGCGGGCGGGCCTGTTGGACCTGCCGGGGATCGGCCCCTACACGGCCAGCGCCATGGCTGCGATTGCCTATGATGAGGCGGCTGTGGTGGTGGACGGCAACGTCGAACGCGTCATGGCGCGGATGTTTGCAGTTCTGGCGCCATTGCCGGGGGCAAAGGTTGAACTGACCCGGTTGGCGGGGCTTTTGACGCCTTTGGCCAGACCAGGGGATTATGCGCAGGCGGTGATGGATCTGGGGGCCACGATCTGCACCCCGCGCAATCCGGCCTGCGGGATTTGCCCGTGGATGGTGCCGTGCGAGGCGCGATTGCAAGGGATCGCAGCGGAGTTGCCGCGCAAGGTGAAAAAGGCGGTCACACCGACGCGGCACGGCACGGTCTGGCTGGCACAACGGGCCGATGGCGCGTGGCTGGTGGAAACGCGCGGGGCCAAGGGTTTGCTGGGGGGCATGCTGGGTTGGCCGGGCAGTGATTGGGATGGCAGTGGCGGGGATGCGCCCCTTCAGGCCGCGTGGGAAAGGCTGGGCGAGGTGCGCCATACATTCACCCATTTCCATCTGTATCTGGATGTCATGGTTGCGCGCGTTGGCAGTGACGTTGTGCCCCTGCGCGGTGCATTTCACCCCAGTTTGCGCCCGTCAGACCTGCCCACGGTGATGCGCAAGGCTTATGACCTTGCGTCCAGTGCGCTTTCGCCGCGTTGAGCCGTTTGGAAAACAGGGTATCGTTGCGTAAAATAGGATGACCATGACCTCGATACCCGCCGCCCAAGTCGCCACCTTTCGCCATGCCGCCCCGTTCTGGTTATCGCTGGGCATGATCCCCATTGCGGTGCTGGGTGCGCTGGTGGGTGGCTGGACCGTCGCCTTGTTGCCGCTCTACTCATGGGTCTTGTTCACCATCCTTGACGCCCTCACGGGTGAAAATACCGATAACGCAGACCCCACCACACCAGAGGCTGGGCTGGTCTGGCACCGCGCCATCACCATCGCGTGGTTTCCCATCCAATGCGCCCTGCTCATTTGGTTGCTGTACTACGTGCCCCGCGCCGCACACCTTGGCACCACGGAATCCATCATGCTGTTCTTCGGCATGGGCGTCGTCAGCGGCACCATCGGCATCGTTTATGCCCATGAACTGATGCACCAGAAAAACGCTGTGGAACGCTGGATGGGCGATCTTTTGCTCGCCTCTGTGTTCTATTCGCATTTCCGGTCTGAACATCTGCGCGTGCATCACCTGTATGTCGGCACCCCGCATGACCCCGTGACTGCGCGCTATAACGAAGGCTTTCACCGCTTTTTCCCCCGCGTCCTGCGCCAATGCCCTGAATCCGCGTGGAAGGCCGAGGTCGCCATGCTCGCCCGCCGCAGCCTGCCAGCCACGCACCGCAGTAACCCGTTCTGGCGCTATGCTGCGTTGCAGACGGGGTTTCTCGTGCTGGCCGTGGTCATGGGTGGCTGGGTCGGGCTGGGCCTTTTCCTATGGCAGGCGTTCACCGCGATCTGGCAGTTGGAACTGGTCAATTATATCGAACATTACGGCCTGACCCGCCGCTATTTGGGCGAAGGGCGTTATGAACACGTCCTGCCGCGCCATTCATGGAACACCTCGACCACCGCGTCAAACTGGTTGCTGATCAATCTACAGCGCCATTCTGACCACCATTACAAACCCGACCGGCGTTTCCCGTTGCTGCAAACCTACAGCGCCGATGACGCCCCGCAACTGCCCTACGGCTATCCCGTCATGACCTTCATGGCGATGTTCCCGCCCCTATGGAAACGCGTGATGAACGCGCGCGTCCGGGCTTGGCGCAAGGGATACTACCCCGACATCACGGATTGGCACGCCTATAACAAGGCGCTGAACCCCCTGCCGCGGGGTGTCAGCGATCACCGCACAATCAGCGCGTAGGGGTCAAACTGCCCGCCGCGCAGGGTGATTGTCGGGTAATCTGTCACCGAAATGCTGCCCGCACCCATCGGATCCGGGTCGTTGATGCGAATCATCGTCGTGTATGCCGACGGGCCTTGGTAAAAGCCCGTAATCGCCACCATATGCTTGGCCGAACTGCCGGTCCAAATGCCACCCAGCATGATATTGCCCCGCCTGATTTCTGGCAGCAGCGTGACAATATCCATCGGCACATGGTTCATCAGCCGCATGCCGTTCTCGCGCGCGAAAAGGTCCAGATTTGGCAAGTCTGCATCCAGCCCCCCGGTTGGCCCCAGCTGTGCTGTAATCGGCTGCACGCTTTGCATGCGGCCCGTGGCCACGCCTGCGCTGACCGCCCAGCAGGACATTGCCGTTGTCTGCCCGATGGGTGCGATGCGCCGCACCACTTCGGTCACCAACCCCAGCGCCCGCCAGGTATCCGGCCCTGCCACGCCATCCACGCCCAAAGGCCCCGTCAGCCCGCGCGCCTGTGCCTGAAACTGCCGCAGGGCCCGGTCAGTCTGTGGCCCAAAGCGCCCATCCTCATCCAGAAAGACAGAAGGGCGGACACTGACCAAGGCTTGGTTGATCAGGCGTTGCAGCAAGATGACCTCTGGGTCACGGCTGCCCATGCGCAGGATATTCATGAAGGAACTCCGAAGGGAATGAATGGCGTCAATAATCCTCTGATTGCTAACATGCCCTCAACCCGTCGCGAATACCCCAACTGGGGTATGCCCCACGCAAAAAGACCCCGTCCTGCGAACAGGGCGGGGCAGTGGTGCCACGGGCGGAACCATGGCACAGGCGGTCTGGATTCCTCGCAGAGGAATGTCAGTGCGGGCGCGCGGTATCCGCTTCCATTTCGGCCCGGATTTGCTGGCGCAGAATGTCGATCGGGATCATCTTGCCATCGCGTTTATAGTGCCAATAGGTCCAGCCATTGCACGACGGCGCGCGTTCATAGGCCGCCCCCACCTGATGGATTGACCCCTTGATGTCCTGCCCGCTCAGCGTGCCATCCGCCCGCACCTTGGCGATACTGCCACGCGGCGAAAACAGCTCCTCACCCGGTCGCAGCATCCCACGCTCCACCACCTGCCCAAACGGCACGCGCGGCTCGTTGCGTTTTGATCCGGTGATTTCCAGTGCCGACGCATCAAACCGGCGCACTCGCTCGATCCGGTCAGTTGCCACGCGGCGATACGCCTCTTCCCGCTCAATCCCGATGAAATCACGGCCCAGCATCTTGGCCACAGCACCCGTCGTGCCGGTGCCAAAGAACGGGTCCAGCACCACATCCCCCGGATTGGTTGTTGCTATGATCACCCGGTGCAGCAGGCTTTCCGGTTTCTGCGTCGGATGCGCCTTGTCGCCGTTTTCATCCTTGATGCGTTCGTGCCCCGTGCAGATCGGCAAAACCCAGTCAGACCGCATCTGCAACCCATCATTCAACGCCTTCAGCGCCTCATAATTGAACGTGTACTTCGCCGCCTCATCGCGTGACGCCCAGATCAGCGTTTCATGCGCATTGGTCAGGCGTTTGCCCTTGAAATTTGGCATCGGGTTCGACTTGCGCCAAACCACATCGTTCAGCAGCCAAAAGCCCTGATCCTGCAAGATCGACCCCAGCCGAAAGATGTTGTGATAGCTGCCAATTACCCAGATCGCACCATTTGGTTTCAACAGGCGTTTCGCCGCCGCCAGCCAATCACGCGTAAAGCTGTCATA
>JANNBG010000677.1:0-3986 GCA_031385205.1 Rhodobacterales bacterium | reverse complement strand
CGCCCGACCTGTTTTCTGGCCTATACGGTCAAAGGCTGGGGCACACCTTTGGCGGGGCACAAAATAACCATGCAGGCCTGATGACAGTGGCGCAGATGGCGGCGTTTCAGGATCGGATGGGTGTGGCTGCGGGTGCGGAATGGGATGCGATGGCGACGGTGGCGGACCCAGTGGGGTTGCAGGCGTGGCTGACGCAGGTGCCATTTTTTGCGAAAGGGTCGCGGCGGTTCAGCGATGCGGTGGTGGATGTGCCAGCGCTTGCGACGGTATCAGAACGCGAGATTTCGACGCAGGCGGGGTTTGGCCGCATTCTGGATGATATCGCGCGGGCGGGCGGTGCGTTGGCCGACCGGATCGTGACGACATCGCCGGATGTGACGGTATCGACCAATCTGGGGGGCTGGGTGAACCGGCGGGGGTTGTTTGCGCGGGCGGACCGGGCGGATACGTTTGCGGATGAACGGGTGGTATCGGCGCAAAAGTGGCGGTTTTCACCGCAGGGCCAGCATCTGGAACTGGGCATTGCGGAGATGAACCTGTTTTTGATGTTGGGAGCGGCGGGGCTGTCGCACAGCTTGTTTGGGCATCGTTTGATCCCGGTGGGCACGGTCTATGACCCGTTTGTGGCGCGTGGTTTGGATGCGCTGAACTATGCTTGCTATCAGGATGCGCGGTTCATCATTGCGGGCACGCCGTCCGGTGTGACGCTGGCCCCCGAAGGCGGGGCGCACCAATCCATCGCACAACCGTTGATCGGGATGGCGCAGGATGGGCTGGCGGCGTTTGAACCGGCCTATCTGGATGAATTGGCGATCATCATGCAATGGGCGTTTGCCTATCTGCAAAAGGACGGCGATGGCGACCCGGATGAACGCACATGGCTGCGGGATGAAACGGGCGGTGCGGTATACTTGCGCCTGTCGACCAAACCGTTGGAACAGCCGGGCAAGCGGGCGGATGATGGCTTTGTGCAGGGCACGATCGACGGTGGCTATTGGTGGCGTGCGCCGGGGCCGAACTGCGATGTGGTCGTGGCCTATCAAGGCGTTGTGGGGCCAGAGGCGATTGCGGCAGTGGGCCGGTTGGCGGGCGCACGGCGGGATGTGGGGCTGTTGGCGATCACATCTGCGGACCGTCTGAATGCGGGCTGGACGGCGGCACAACGGGCGCGGGCGCGGGGGCAGACGGGGGCAGTCAGCCATGTAGAGGCGTTGCTGGCGGGCCTGCCTGCGCATTGTGTGATTGTCACGGTGATTGACGGGCACCCGGCCACGCTGGCATGGCTGGGCGGCGTGATGGGGCACCGCACGGTGCCGCTGGGCGTGGAGCATTTTGGCCAGACCGGCACAGTGGGCGATTTGTACCGGCATTTCGGGATCGATGCGGCAGCGATTTATGAGGCGGCCTTGGGGCTGTCGCCGGGACGGCGGGGATAGCCGGTCCGTTTAACGCAGCCAGCCTGCGAGGTTTTCCTCGATGACGGTGACAAGGGCTGCGACATGGGCGGCATCGTCGTTCAGACAGGGGATGTAGGTAAAGACCTGCCCGCCGGCGTGTTCAAACGCCTCGCGGATCTCGCCGTTGATTTCCTCGAGCGTTTCGATGCAATCGGCGGAAAATGCGGGGGCCATGATGGCGATGCGCTTTTTACCGGCGCGGGCGAGTTCGGCGACATGTTTGACAGTATAGGGTTTGAGCCATTCTTCGGGGCCAAAGACGGACTGAAAGGTGACGTCAATAGCGCCCTTGTCCCAGCCCAGCCGTTCGCGCAGCAGGCGCGTGGTTTTGGCGCATTGGCAATGGTAGGGGTCGCCCTGCATCAGGTACCGCTTTGGCATGCCATGATAGCTGGTGACCAGCACGTCGGGGGTGTGGTCCAGTGCGGCATAGGCGCGGGTGACGGACTGGGCCAAGGCATCGATATAGGCGGGATGGTCAAAGTATTCAGGCACGGTGCGCGAGGCGGGCTGGCGTTTTTCCTGCATCAGGGCGCGGAAGAACTGGTCATTGGCGGTGGCGACAGTGGCCCCGGCGTAATGGGGGTAGAGGGGGAAGAAGAGGATCTTTTCACACCCGGCCTCAACCATGGCGGCGACCTTGGATGCGGTGGAGGGGTTGCCGTAACGCATGCAGAAATCGACCATGATATGGTCGCCGTGCTTTTCGGCGATGGCTTTGGCGATGGCGGCAGTTTGGTCACGGGTGATGGTCATCAGGGGGCTTTCGCCCTTTTCGTGGTTCCAGATCAGTTTGTAATTGGCCCCGGAACTGAAGGGGCGTTTGGTCAGGATAATCAGCTGCAGCAGGGGCTGCCATTTCCAGCTGGCATAGTCGATGACGCGTTTGTCGGACAGGAATTCGTTCAGATAGCGGCGCATGGACCAGTAATCATAGTTGTCAGGCGTGCCGAGGTTGGCGAGCAAGACGCCGATTTTGGCGCGCTTCACCGGGGGGTGCGTGGCGGGGGCATGGGCGAGGCGTTCGTGGCCTGCGGTGATTTGGGGCATCTGGTTCATGGATTGTGACATATAGGCTGGAATGCCGGGGTCAACCTTTGGGCAGGGGGTTCTCTGCGGTGTTCAGGGCATCGGCCAATCTTTGGGCAGCGGAACCGGGGCGCAGGGGTTTTGGCTGGGTGTCGGCAGGGGCCCAGCCGGTGAGGCAGATGGTTTCGAACGTGGCGGGGATGCTGGCGTTTTGGCCGTAGGTATGGGCATAGATTTGGGTGGCACGGGTAAAGATGGCACGTTTCGTGGGGTGGCGCAGGCGTTGGGCCAAGGCATTGTTTTCACCCATGACGCGCAGGTCGTGCATGAGATGGGTCATATCGCGATACAGGATGGTGCGGCTGTAGGCGTCGGCGACGGGCAGGGCAAAACCGGCGCGTTGCAACAGGGCACCGAGGTCACGAATCTCACCCATGGGCAGGATGCGGGGGGACAGGCCATGGGTGATTTCGGATTCAGCCTGGGCGAGGGAGGTGCGGAGCTCAAACAGGGTTTGGCCGCCAAAGGTGAGGGCGATGAACAACCCGTCGGGTTTGAGCGCACGACGGCATTGGATCAGTTGGCCCACAGGATCATGCGCCCAGTGCAGGCAGAGGGCGTGGATGATGAGGTCGTGGGAGGAATCTGTCAGGTTTAGCGTGTCATCATCGGGGATGATTTTGGCATCTGGCATGGCCTTGGCCCAGATTTCGGGAAAACCGGTGACGATGGCCGCGGATGTAAACGGTCTGTTAACCTCAATCAGTCTTTCTTGGATTTCAGTAATGGCATCGGTTTGCAGGAATGGGTCGGTGGCGCGCAGGCGGTTGCGCGTCAAGGCCGGGCGGTCGGTCAAAAGGGGGGGCGTTTGCATGGGGGGCAAGATGTGGCGATGGGGGTGACAATGCAAGGGTTGCTGCATGTGATTTACCCGCCGCAATGCCTGACCTGTGATGCGCGGGTGACAACGGATTTCGGGCTGTGTGGCGAGTGTTGGCGCACGACGCCGTTTGCGCGGGGCTTGGTGTGCGACCAATGCGGGACGCCGCTGCCGGGGCAGGACAGCACGGAAGTGGCGGTCTGCGACGACTGTATCAGCATCGCGCGGCCTTGGGCGCGGGGGCGGGCGGCGTTGGTCTATAAGGATAACGCGCGGCATCTGGTATTGGCGTTGAAGCATGGGGATCGGTTGGATCTGGCGCGTCCGGCGGCGGAATGGATGCACCGGGCGGCAGAACCGATTCTGAAGCCGGGGATGGTGGTGGTGCCCATCCCGCTGCATTGGATGCGGCTGGTAAAACGGCGGTATAATCAGGCAGGGATGCTGGCCGACGGCGTGGCGCGGTTGGCTGGGCTGGAGCATTGCCCGGATGCGTTGCGGCGGGTGCGCCGGACTGGCACGCAGGATGGGCACAGCAGGGATGGGCGGTTTGCAAATGTGGTGGGGGCGCTGGTGGTGCATGCCAAACGGGCGAGGATGGTGGAGGGGCGGCACGTGCT
>JANNBG010000624.1:0-2267 GCA_031385205.1 Rhodobacterales bacterium | reverse complement strand
TGAGGAGGCTGGCCTCGGTCACCAGGCGCTTGGCGAGGATGTCGCTGGGCAGGGCAAAGGGGTGGGCGACATAGGCGAAGTAGGCACCGCAGCCTTTGAGCGTCCAGCCGGGCAGCTGGTGAAATCCGTCGGTCATGGCGGCACGCCGTGACAGGATTTCGGCGCGTTCACCCAGCACCCATTGGGCAAGATTGCGCATGCCCCAGAGGGCGGCGATCTGGCCAAGCTGGCTGGGGCAGATGGCGACGGTATCGAGGAATTTCTCAACCTGGGCAAGGCGTGCGTTACTGGCGACAACGGCCCCAACGCGGTGGCCGGTGAGGCGGTAAGCCTTTGAGAATGAATAGAGATGGATAAAGGTGTCGGGCCAGTCAGGGTTGGTGAACAGGGCATGCGGGGCACCGCTGCGGCTGTCGAAATCGCGGTAAGTCTCGTCCACGATCAGGGCGATGTTGTGCATGCGGCAAAGGTCGTGGAAGGCTTGCAAGGTATCAGCAGGGTATTCAACGCCGCCGGGGTTGTTGGGCGAGACAAGCACGATGGCGCGGGTGCGGTCTGTGATGAGCAGGGCGGCATCGGCGGCATCGGGGATGAGGGTGGGGCCGGTGGCAAGGGGCACAGTGGTAACGCCAGCCATGTCGAGCCACATTTTATGGTTGAAATACCACGGGGTGGGCAGGATGACCTGATCGCCCGCACCCGCCAAGGTGGCCATGACGGCGGTGAAGGCCTGATTGCAGCCTTGGGTGATGGCGACCTGATTATCGGTGATGGTGCCGTGATAGGCGGCGGACCACTGCATGGCGATTTCAGCACGCAAGGCGGGCAGGCCAAGGACGGGGCCATAAAGATGGGCGGCAGGATCGTTGAGGGCGGCATCAGCGATGGCTTGGCGCAAGGCCAGCGGGGGCGGGTCGACAGGGGCGGCCTGGCTGACGTTGATGAGGGGGCGATGGGGTGGAAATGTGGCCTCGGTGGCCCAACGCCGCGCCTCCATGACGGGGGGCATGTCGGTGGCGTGCATTGCGGGGTTAAGGATGAAAGGCATTGTTGTCTCCGGGCTGCTCCTCCGCCCATGCGGGCGACGTCGCGATGTCAGTCTGTTCCACGAAACGGTTGCACATATTGCAGGGCCATGTCCCAAGGGAAGAAAATCCATGTGTCTTGTGACACCTCGGTAATGTAGCTGTCGACCATCGGTTTGCCGGACGGTTTGGCATAGACGGTCGCAAAGTGCGCGCGTGGATAGAGCTTGCGCACCACCTCCAGCGTTTTGCCGCTATCCACCAGATCATCGACGATCAGAATACCCGTGCCATCACCCATCAGGTCGGCTTGGGGTGATTTGATGACGCGCACATCGGCCTGCGTCTGATGGGCATAGCTTTTGACGGAAATGGTATCGACCACGCGGATATCAAGTTCCCGGCTGACGATCATGGCAGGCACAAGACCGCCACGCGTAATGCCGACAACGGCGCGCCATGCGCCATTGTCGGGGCCCTTGCCATCCAGCCGCCATGCCAATGCACGGGCATCACGGTGGATCTGGTCCCAGCTGACGTGAAAGCCTTTTTCGTGGGGCAGGCGGTCGTTCATGGCGTGGCCTTTCAGGTAATGGCGATCTTGACGCCCAGCAGGGCGAGCATGCCGCCAAAGGTGCGGTCGATGATGGTTTTCAGGCTGATGTACCTGGCACGCGTGCGGTCCAGCGAAAAGATGCGGGCAACGAGGGTGTTCCAGATGGTCTCATTGCAGAACACCACGGCCAGCAGGGCGGCATAAACCCAAGCGGCTGTGCCCTGAGGCACCGTGCCAAGGAAAATGGCTGAGAACATGACGGCAGGTTTTGGGTTGGCAAGTTGGGTGAACAGACCCAGCCGAAATGCGGATAACGCCGACCGGGGCAAAGGGTGGGTATCGACCATATCCAATGGGTCTGTGGCGGACATCCACAATTTCCAGCCCATCCAGACCAGATATGCGCCCCCACCAATCTTGAGCAGCCACAGCAAGGCGGGGGCTGCGGCGAAGACGATGTTCAGCCCGAACATGGCGGCTGCGGCCCAGACCACGGCACCCGCGCCGATGCCCGCAGCGAGCATGGCCCCGGTGCGGAAGCCTTCGGTCAACCCGGTGCGCGCCGCCATCAGGACGGCGGGGCCGGGCGAGACGGCAGCAAACAAGGATAGCAGTGCAAAGGCGATGAAGGCGGCGATCGTCATGGGGGCGGGTCTTTCCGCGTGGCGTCAATATCTGGCGCATCG
>JANNBG010000530.1:0-1956 GCA_031385205.1 Rhodobacterales bacterium | reverse complement strand
CGAAAGAGGAAGCAGAGCGGGATACCGTGCCGTTCTGGCCGTATTTCGTCATCAAGGATCTGTTCGCGCTGGTGTTGATCCTGGCTGCGTTCTTTGCGGTGGTGGGGTTCATGCCGAACTATCTGGGGCACCCGGACAACTATGTGATGGCCAACCCGCTGTCGACGCCATCGCACATCGTGCCGGAATGGTATTTCTTGCCGTTCTACGCGATTTTGCGGGCCTTCACGGCGGATGTGTGGGTGGTGCAACTGGTGCAGTTCCTGACATTCGGCATTGTGGACGCCAAGTTCTTTGGCGTGCTGGCAATGTTTGGGGCGATTGCCGTGATGGCGATGGCGCCATGGCTGGACACATCATCCGTGCGGTCGGGCCGTTATCGCCCGATGTTCAAGTGGTGGTTCGCGCTGCTGTGCATCGACTTTATGGTGCTGATGTGGGTGGGTGCGCGCCCGGCGGAATATCCGTATGACTGGATTTCGCTGATCGCGTCGACCTATTGGTTCGCGTATTTCCTGATCATCCTGCCGCTGTTGGGTGTGATCGAAAAGCCGCTGGCGCCACCGGCGACAATCGAGGCAGACTTTATGTCACATTACCCATCGGCCGGGACGTCCAGCCATGGCATTGCGACCCCGGCGGAATGAGAGTGAGACAGATGACGACGATCAAGACAGTTCTCATTGCGGCGCTGGTGCTGGTGCCCTTTGGGGCGCTAGCCGAGGTGGAAACACATGTCGAAGATATTGCCTTTGCGCAGGAAGGCCTGTTCGGCAAATATGACCAGATGCAGCTGCAGCGTGGGTTGCAGGTGTATACCGAGGTGTGTTCGACGTGCCATGGCCTGAAATTCGTGCCGATCCGTTCAATTGGCGATGAAGGTGGGCCGGGTTTGCCGGAAGATCAGGTCCGGGCCTATGCGGCGGCGTTCCCGATCAACGACGAAGACAGCAACCGTCAGCTGTATGACGTGGAAAAGGGTGAATTCCGCGCGCTGGCCCCGACGGACAACTTTCCGGCACATAACCTTGCAGCGGCGCCAGACCTGAGCCTGATGGCCAAGGCGCGGGCGGCGTTTCATGGGCCATATGGCACGGGGATCAACCAGTTGGCCCAGGGCTTTGGCGGGCCGGAATATATTCATGCGCTGCTGTCGGGATACAAGGATAACCCGGCGTGTGCGCCTGAAGATACGGAAGGATATTACAACACGGCGTTTCCGAATGGTGGCGTGCCAGAGGCGTGCAAGGACGAACACGGGCATTCGACGATCGCGGGCAGCTGGATTGCGATGCCGCCGCCGTTATCGGACGATCAGGTGACGTATGCGGATGGCACGCCGACGACGGTGGACCAGATGTCACGCGATGCGGCGGCGTTTCTGATGTGGACGGCAGAGCCAAAGCTGAATGCACGCAAGGAAGCAGGCTTTACGGCGGTGCTGATCTTGCTGGTGCTGGCGGGGCTGTTGTATCTGACAAACAAGCGGTTATGGGCCAATATCAAAGGGAAGTAATCCCTTTGCGCTGAACGATCGGGAAACCCCGCCCCTCACTGGGCGGGGTTTTGCTTTTTGGGGGCTGCTCATCCGCCCTTGCGGGCAACTTCGCGATGCGGGACGGTCACCCGAGATAGGCGCGTAAAGCGGCGGGCGGGTTGGCGAAGATGTGGGCAGTGGGCACCGGGGGCTGGGCAACACCGGCATCGACAAAGATGACCAGATCGGCGTGATGGCGGGCATCGTTGGGGTCATGCGTGACCATCAGAAGGGTGGCTTTGGTATCGGCCACCACGTCATCAACCAGTGCCAGCATGTCGGCCTTCAGTGCAGGGCCAAGGGCGGCGAAGGGCTCATCCAACAGTAACAGGGGTTTGGCGCGCAACAGGGCGCGGGCGAGGGCGGCACGGCCGATCTGGCCACCAGACAGCTGGGCAGGTTTGCGGGGGCCCATGTCG
>JANNBG010000482.1:0-6557 GCA_031385205.1 Rhodobacterales bacterium | reverse complement strand
GGAGCGTGAGGTTGTCGGCGCCGACATCGCCCCACGGGTCTTTGCACTCGACAGCGGGCCCGTCGTTCTGGCCTTTGATACCGACGAAAAGCTCGCCGATTTTGTCGGCACCATCGCCCCCTACGTCGCCCTGCCGGGCCGTGTGATTGCACAATCCCTCGCCGGGCAGGGCGTGGGGCTGGGCATCAATCTGGGCACACCATCGGAAATGCTGCTGGATGCTGCCGCTGTTGGCTGGCTGTCGCAGACCCTGCAGGCCACACCCGACCAGACCGAAGCCAGCATTGCTGGGTTTCACGCACCCCATGTGCCGGACCTACTGGTGACCACCCTGCAAGACAAACTGCGCGGGGCCGCGCCGCACGCCCTGCTGGCGGGTGTTCTTTATCAGGACGGGCGGCGCGGGCATGTCTTGGCGCTGTTTGATGTGCCAGCAGATGCCGAGGCCGCATTGGCGCAAAGTGCGTCAGAGGCCCTGGTGTTTTCGGGGATCGAGGCGGGTGAGATGGATGTGCTGTTTCTGGCAAGTGCGGACACTGCGGCGCAATCTATCGCAAAGGTCGCGCGTGTGCTGGACCTGTCACTGCCGGGTCCGGTGCCGGATGTGCCCAAACCACCCGGCAAGGACCCGGACAGGCCGCCACGATTGCGGTGAGTGGTGGGGTATTATATTACCTATTTTACAAAGCATTGAAAACACAAGGATAAAACTGCCATCCTGCGCTTGACGCTGCACATGGATTGCCAGATAAGCCGCTATCCGAGACTGCGAGGGGCATTCCCTTCGCCCCCTCCATAGGACACGACCATGAAAACCTTTTCCGCAACACCGGCGGATATTGTCAAGAAATGGATCCTCGTCGATGCCGAAGGCATTGTTCTGGGCCGTCTTGCCACGATTGTGGCCAATATCCTGCGTGGCAAGAACAAGCCGACCTTCACGCCGCACATGGATATGGGCGACAACGTGATCGTTATCAATGCCGACAAAATCCAGATGACCGGCAACAAGCGCAACGACAAGATCTATTATTGGCACACCGGCCACCCGGGCGGCATCAAGCAGCGCACGGCCAAGCAAGTCTTGGAAGGTGCGCATCCTGAACGCGTGGTGACCAAAGCGGTGGAGCGTATGATCACGCGCAACCGTCTGGGCCGCGTGCAGATGACCAACCTGCGCGTCTATGCAGGGGCCGCCCACCCGCACGAGGCACAGCAGCCGACGGTTCTGGACCTGGCAGCAATGAATCCCAAGAATACGCGGAGCGCATGAGCATGGCCGATATCAAATCACTCGACGATCTGAAGGCCGCCGTGGGCGGTGCAACGACAGCGGCAGCCACGGTTGCAGCAGCGATTGTGCGCACCCCGATGCGTGACAAACTGGGCCGGGCCTATGCGACGGGCAAGCGGAAAGACGCTGTGGCCCGCGTGTGGATCAAGCCGGGTTCGGGCAAGGTTGTGGTCAATGGCAAGACGATGGCGGAATATTTCGCGCGCCCCGTGTTGCAGATGATTTTGCGCCAGCCGTTCACGATTGCCAATGTGGAAGGGCAGTTTGACGTGATGGCCACGGTCGCAGGCGGCGGGTTGTCAGGGCAGGCGGGGGCGGTGAAGCACGGCATTTCCAAAGCCCTGCAGCTGTACGAGCCGTCTTTGCGCGCGGCGCTCAAGGCCGCAGGTTTCCTCACACGCGACAGCCGCGTGGTGGAACGCAAGAAATACGGCAAGGCGAAGGCAAGGAAGAGCTTCCAGTTCTCCAAGCGCTAAGGTTTGCCAGACATGCGAAAGGCCCGGGGGAAACCCCGGGCCTTTTTGCATGTGCGGCTACAGGATGAAGTCTGCGCCGGTCAGCGTGCCCACGCCACTGACCATGATCTGCATGTCGGCACCTGTCGCGCCGACCGTGTTCACCTCAACCATGATGTCTGATCCGGTGGCCACGATCCGCACCTGACCCGCTGCCGTAAAGGCGGCCGTGCCGATAAAGCTGAGGTCACCATCCAAGCCTGCTAGGACGATCTTATCCGCGCCACGCGTGAAATCGGTGATTGTGTCAAAGGTCGCAGCGGACGAGTCGGCGGTTGCACCAAAGATGAACCTGTCCGCCCCCAATCCGCCGAAAAGGAAATCCTGACCAAGGCCACCCGTGATACGGTCGCGCCCCGCGCCAGCCGACAGGGTGTCATTGCCATCATCCCCCATCAGCATGTCATTGCCATTGCCTGCAAACAGCGCGTCATTGCCCGCGTTGCCCTGCAGCAGATCGCGCCCCGTATTGCCATAAAGCCAATCATTGCCCGCCCCGCCGATGACAGTGTCATTTCCCGCCCCGCCTGTCAGGGAATCGTTGCCATCCAGCCCGTCGATCAGATTGGCGCGCGCATTGCCGGTGATGGTATTCGACAGGTCATTGCCGGTTCCGGAAACGGCAGCCCCGCGCAGTGACAGGTTTTCGACAAAGGCCATAAGGTCAGTGTGGGTTGCAGTGGAGTAAATGCTGTCAGTCCCTTCACTTGCGGCTTCCTCGATGGCAGTGAAATGATCAAGAAAGTAAGTGTCATTGCCCCGCCCACCAAAGACCGTCCCATCTAGCGTGCCGCCCCGCCCGTCAAAGCGGTCATTGCCGTCTGAAAAGAAGACATCACCCGTCAGCGTCCCGGTGTTGGTGATGTTGCCGGCCTCCCGATCGCCTTGGACCAGTAAAACAATGTCACCGACAATGGTCCCTGTATTAAGCAACCTCAGCGCGACATCGATGGTCAAGATCGCAGCGCCGCCGGTAGCAGAAATAGTTCCGTCATTGATGATTGTGGCGATTGACGCATTGCCGTTGTTGTCGCTTCCACCGAATAAATAGATGGTTGGGTCCATATTCGTCGTCGTATTCTGAATGAAGCCGGTGTTGACGATGATGTTATTATTGTTGCCGAGTTGTGCAAACACAGCAGTTCCGTTGCGCGCATCAATGGTCCCGCTATTCGCAATGCTCAGGTTGGAATCACGACCTTGGGCCACGGCAAGGATGCCGCCAGTGTCCCCGCCAATGTGGCCATCGTTCTGCACGTTCAGCGAGCCGCTATGTGACGTGAATAGACCATACATTGTCGGACTATCAATAACGCCCATCTTCCCGACAATCACCGAACCAGACGCAATATCTTGCCAGTCAATCGCAGATGCATCCGACGACGTAACCGTCCCATCGACGATCAGCGAGACGGCGGCCCCTGCGGTGGCTGTGATCGCAGGGGCTACGGTTTGCAGCGCACCGGAACTGCCAACATAACCCGTTTCACCATCGTCCAGGTTTTGCGGCGCTGTGGACGGTGCGGTAATTGTGAAGCTTGCCATGACGGGATATCCTTTTGGGGTATAAAATTGCGACTCCCATAGGTGACCTGAAGTTGTCAAAATAATGGCAAATGTGAAAATTTGGCAGCGGGACGATGTCTGCGGTGGTCGTTCGCCATCAGTCGCTGACGTTGCCGCGCAAAAACCGGGCTTACCCTTTCCAGAACGGCTTGTCCGCCTCGTGCAAGGCGATGGTGCGCGTCAAGCCGATGTCGCGCAGCAAATGCGCGTCCAATCCGCGTAAATCGCGGCGGGTGCTGCTACGCATTTCCCATGTCAGCACCACATTGGCCAGCGCAAAGACAGCGCGGGAAAAGGGGGGCAGCGCGGATGGGCTGCTGATGAATGTCGTCACATTGGCCATGGGATCACCTTTTGTGTTGATACAATGCTGATAACCTCGTAAAGTAACGATACAATACTGTGGATATATCCAAAAGGGGAACATTGTGACTGATACAATTTGGCGCCCCGACCTGTCACAATCTACTGGCCCGAAGTACATCGCACTGACGCGCGCGTTGCGTGATGCGATCCGCAACGGGACGCTTTCCCCGAATACCCAACTGCCCACGGTGCGCGATCTGGCCTGGGCGATGAAGGTGACGCCGGGCACCGTCAGCCGGGCCTATCAACTGGCCACGCAAGAGGGGCTATTGGCGGCCACCGTGGGGCGCGGCACGTTTGTTGCGGCCCGCACGCCGCGTTTGGGGCCGCAGCAATCCCTGTTTACCGACCGTGAAGGCACGGCACTCGATGGCCCTGTGGACTTGCGCCCGCCTTTGCTGCCGGATGTAGGGCAGGCGGTGGCCTTTGCAGCCGCCATGCAGGCGGTGGGCGCGCGCCATGACATCGACTGGCTGGATTACACCACGCAGCGCACCGAACTGCCGTTAAGGCAGGCGATTTGCGATTGGGTGGCGGGGCGCGATCTGGGCGCATTTGGCCCACAGGATGTGGCGCTGACCAATGGCGGGCAGAATGCGGTGCTGTGCATCTTTCTGTGCTGTCTGCGCGGTGACAGGCCCGTGGTGCTGGTGGAGGATCTGGCGTTTTCCGGCTTTCGCCATGCCGCGCGTCTGGCGCGGGCGGATGTGGTGGGGGTGGAACTGGACGATCAGGGCATGGTGCCGCAGGCATTGGAGGCGGCCTGCGCGCGGCACCGCCCGCAAGTCCTGTGCCTGACGCCGGATGCGCAAAACCCGACGGCGGTGCGCATGGGCGCTGCACGGCGGGCGGAAATCATCGCGATTGCGCGCAAGCACGACCTGCAAGTGATTGAAGACTGCTGCTATTCCACTGCCGACCCATCCATCGCCACTTTGCGCGCCGTGGCACCTGAACGCGTCTGGCATGTGGGTGGTGTGGCAAAATCCATCTCGGCAGCCCTGCGCTTTGGCTATATCGTCTGCCCGCAAGGCATGGGCGAGGCCGGTCGCCTGACGGCACAGCACAGCTTCTTTGCGCTGTCGCGGCCCCTGACGGAAATGGTGCTGCACCTGATGCAGACGGGTGTGGCCCAAGACCTGCGCCGCGCCGTGCAGGCCGAGGTGACGGACCGCACGCGGCTGTTCGTGACGCTTTTGGGCAATGAAAACCTGTCATGGCAGGAAGGCCTGCCGTTTCTGTGGCTGAAACTGCCATCCGGTTGGCGCGCCTCCACCTATGCCCGGATGGCCGAAGGGCAGGGCGTGCTGGTGCGCACGGCAGATGAGTTTGCGCTGAACACCGGCCGCGCGCCCAATGCCGTGCGGATTGCGATTGCGGGCAACATGGGCCGCGCACGGCTGGAAGGCGCGATGGGGGTATTAAAGACGTTGTTGGCCAGCCCGCCATATGATGTGGCGGTGTGATTCTGATAGGATGCGGAAACAATAGGCGAAACCGCCGCCGATTGTGTCATGATTGTGGCGCAATCATGACGCGCGCCATCACAGTAAGGCCGTTCTGTGGCTGCAGAGACTCAATCACCCGATCGTCACGCAGGTGTCAGGCAAGTTGCGTTGACGCAGGCCGGGTGTGGGCTGCATCCTTGTGGTCAGAGCAGCATAACGAATGGACCCGGCAAAATGGGACATCAATCTTCTTTCCACGCACCGCATGGTGGGGCCGATTTTCTGGGCCTGCGCACCAATCACAAGGGCGCCACCGAAATCGTCTATGATGATGGTGTCGCACGCCGGATGGTCTGGCGGGTGGAGGCATCGGGCCAGGAAGCCCGCATTTCGGATGCGCTGCGGGTGGCTGTGGGCGCACTGCGTGTGGTGCCAACCCTGTATGACGAGCTGAAAAAGCGCGCGATTGCGATTGAACGCGTTGCGAATTGAACGTGAAAGATCGCCTATAATTCAGGCACTTGCTGCCTGATTTGCACGCGCCATCGCAAGGTGTGGCGCGTACCCCCTTTCCAAACCCCTGTTGGCCGTGCCACAAATGATCAAATCTTGAAGGTCAGGGCGAAACGTCCGGCAGGGGGAATGATGGCATATGGTGGCGGGAACAGCCTTGCCCAAACCGAAGGCTTCAAAGGCCTGCGGTTGATCAGCCCGACTTTCCTTTACGTCATCCTGTTGCTCGCGGCTCCGCTGGCCACGGTCATCGTCTACAGCTTCATGACTGATGGCAACAACGTCGTCGAACGCCCCTTTACCTTGGCCAATTATGTCACGGTCTGGACTGGCAAAGTCTATCAGGCCATCATGCTGCGGTCACTAACGGTGTCGATGGCCGTCACACTCGCCACCGTGCTGCTGGCCTATCCCATCGCTTATTACGTCAGCTTTCACGTCGCCCCATCGCGCAAATCACTGTGGTTGTTCCTGATCACCATCCCGTTCTGGACCAGCTACATCATCCGGGTTTTCCTGTGGAAGGTGATCCTTGGTTATAACGGCGTGATCAATTCTGGCCTGATGAGCCTTGGTATCATTGATACGCCTTTGACCGCGATCAACTATAACGTGCAGGCCATGATCCTGACGCTGGCGCATGCCTATGCGCCATTTGCCATTTTGCCGATCTTTGTGGTGTTAGAGAAAATCGACCGGTCGCTGCTAGAAGCAGGGCAGGACTTGGGCGAGTCGCGGATCGTGACCTTCCTGCGCGTGACATTGCCCCTGTCGATGGCAGGGGTGATTGCGGCAGTCCTGATTGTGTTCATCCCGACGATTGGCGATTATGTGACGCCTGACCTGATTGGGGGG
>JANNBG010000461.1:0-6127 GCA_031385205.1 Rhodobacterales bacterium | reverse complement strand
GGCGAAACGTTTGGCGACGATATTGAGGGCTTCTTGCATCGGAACGGTCTGGCCAAAGACTCGGGGGGCAAGGAGGCGGCCTTCAAGGCCGATGGTTTCGCCCAAGGCGGTGCCTTTGGAGCAAAGGCGGCCCGCGTTGGCGGGGTGGGCTGGGTCGCCCTTGATGGTGCCATCGGGCGAGGCGACGATGCCGCAGCCGACGCCGCAATAGGGGCAGGTGGTGCGCACTCCTCCGCCCTGCGGTGCGACGTCGTGGGTCATGCGGCGGACCGGTGGGCGAGGAGGGTGGCGTCGAGCCAGATGCGGCCGCCTTCGACGCGGACGGGGTGGGTTTTAACGAAACCATCATCCGCGCCCTGTGCCAGCCCGGTGTTCAGATCGAACACCCAGTTGTGCAGGGGGCAGGTGACGTGGGTGCCGTGCACGATGCCTTCTGATAGCGGACCACCCTTGTGCGGGCAGGTATCGTCAATGGCGAAAACCTGATCATCGGCGGTGCGAAAGATGGCGACACAGCCAGCAGCGGTTTTCACGAGGCGCGCACCTTGGCGGGGGATGTCGGCGATGCTTCCCACGTCGATCATCATTCGGCAGCCTCCAGCGTCAGGTCGGCGAGGGGCTGCCATGGGGCGGGTTTTTCCGCGAGTTCGGCCCATGGGTCTTTTTGGTAGATGGACTGGCTGACCATAAAGCGGTCAAAAAGCGCTTTCCGATTGGCCAGATCATCCACCACCTGCGCGCGGCACCAGTCCAACCCCACCTTCGCGACCCATTTATAGATGCGGTGCAAATAGCGGGCGTTTTCGCGGTACACTTGCGTGAAGGCAGCGATGATTTCGATCACCTCTGCCTCGGTCTGTGCCTTGGCCAGAAATTGCGTTTCGCGCACATCCATGCCTGCGGCCCCTGCGACGCTGATCTCGTACCCGCTATCCACGCAGACCACGCCAATGTCCTTGCAGGTGGCTTCGGCACAATTGCGCGGGCAGCCGGAGACGCCGAGTTTCAGCTTGGCAGGCGTCCATGACCCCCACAGGAACCTTTCCAATTTTATGCCCAAACCCGTACTGTCCTGCGTGCCAAAGCGGCAGAATTCGGTGCCGACGCAGGTTTTGACGGTGCGCAGACCTTTGGAATAGGCGTGGCCGGATACCATGCCCGCATTGTTCAGATCGGCCCACATGGCGGGCAGGTCTTCCTTGCGCACGCCCAAAAGGTCGATCCGCTGGCCGCCGGTGACCTTGACCATCGGCACGTTGTATTTGTCGGCGGCGTCCGCAATGGCGCGCAGTTCTTTGGGGGTTGTGACGCCGCCCCACATGCGCGGGACGACGGAATAGGTGCCGTCTTTCTGGATATTCGCATGGTTGCGTTCGTTGACGAAGCGCGACTGGCGGTCGTCGGTGTAGTCCAGCGGCCAGTCGGACAGCAGGTAGTAGTTCAGCGCGGGGCGGCAGGAATGGCAGCCGCCGGGGGTTTTCCAGCCCATTTCCTGCATAACGGCGGGGATGGATTTGAGGGATATCGCCTTGATGAACCGGCGCACGTCTTCGTGCGTGTGGTCGGTGCATTTGCACATGGGTTGGCTGGTGGGCAGGACAAACTCATCGCCCAATGTCACCGCTAAAACCTGTTCCACCAGCCGGGTGCAGGTGCCGCAAGACGACGAGGCCTTGGTTTGCGCCCGCACCCTATCGAGCGTGGTGGCCCCCGCGGTGATCGCATCAACGATTTTGCCTTTACACACGCCGTTGCAGCCGCAAATTTCTGCCTCATGCGGCAGTGCTGCAACGGCGGCCAGAGGGTCCGCCTGGGTGCCCCCCTGATAGGCCGGGCCAAAGATCAGGGTTTCACGCATGGCGCTGATGTCGGTGGCGTCTTTGATGAGGCCGAAGAACCAGTTGCCATCGGCGGTATCGCCATACATGACGGCCCCCAGCAGGCGGTCGCCTTCGATGACAAGGCGTTTATAGACGCCGCGTGCGGGGTCGCGGAAGACGATATCCTCGCGCCCCGGCGCATCGGCGAAGTCACCGGCGCTGAACAGGTCGCAGCCGGTGACCTTGAGCTTTGTGGCGGTTTGCACGGGGCGAAAGGCGGCGTCTTTGGCCATCAGGGTGTTGGCCAGTACCTTGGCCTGATCGTAGAGGGGCGCGATGAGGCCAAAGAGTTGCTTGTCATGCTCCACGCATTCGCCGACGGCATAGATGCTGGGGTCTGACGTTTGCATCTGATCGTTGACGGTGATGCCACGGCCAACGTCCAAGTGTGCGTCATTGGCGAGGCGGACTTCGGGGCGGATACCGACGGCCATGCAGACGATATCCGCATCATAGACGGTGCCGTCATCCAGCAGGACGGCCTCTGCCCGGTCGGTGCCGATGATGGCCTTGGTAGCACCTTTGCAATGGACAGTGATGCCGCGGCGTTCGAGGTCTTTTTGCAGCAAGTATCCGGCGGCGGGGTCTAACTGGCGTTCCATCAAATGGCCCATGATGTGGATGACGGTGACGGTCATGCCGCGCTGTTGCATGCCGGCGGCGGCCTCCAACCCCAGCAGGCCACCACCGATGACGACGGCCTTCGCACCGGGTTTGGCTGCGTCCATCATGGCGATGGTATCATCGAGATCACGGTAGGTGACGACGCCTTTCAGGTCTTTGCCCTGCACGGGGATGATGAAGGGGGCGGAGCCGGTGGCGATGATGAGGTCATCGTAGGGGGTGTCGCCGTGTTTGCTGACCACGACTTTGCGGTCGCGGTCGATGCGGGTGATGTGGGTGCCGAAATGCGTGGTGATGTTGTTTTGTGCATACCACTGGTCGTCATGGGTGACGATGTCGACATAGGTCTTGTCCCCGGACAGCACGGGCGACAGCATGATGCGGTTATAGTTGCCACGCGGTTCGGCGTTGAAGAGGGTGATGTGGTGGTTTGATCCGGTCTCCGTCAGGTGGTCCAGCACGCGGCCACTGGCCATGCCAGCGCCGATGACGACGAGTTTGCGGGTCATTTCGGGCCTCTGTTTGTGGGCGTGGTTAGGGTTGCGTTAATCCTGATGGGGATAGGCTGCGGGGGATGGAATGGGATGATGAGAAAGATGCAGAAAATCTGCGCAAGCATGGGCTGGCGCTGGAGCAAGCAGTTTTGCTGGATTGGCATCAGCGACTGGAAGTCGTTGATGATCGGCAGGATTACGGCGAAGATCGGATCCGGGCTTTTGCGCCGATTGGGGCGCGTCTTCATGTCTGCGTCTACACTATCCGGTTCGGCGAAATTCGTGTAATCTCGTTGAGACGGGCGAACACCCGAGAGGTCAGGCACTATGAACAAACCCGCACAAGATGAGGAATTCGGCGTTCCCGACGAGGAAAACCCGGAGTGGACGGAAGATACGTTTCGTTGGTCGGTGCGCGCGTCTGATTTTGCAGACATCACCGAGGTCCACAGTTTTCTGAAGAGACGAAGCGCGCTGCTGAGGACTGCTGCCGAAAATGGTCTTGAAAGGGAGTGGTTCATGCCGTTCGAGCCGAACAAGCCGGGGTTTGAGGAACGTGTCACCAAAGCTTTTGGGGCGGTACTGAAAGCCACACGCCACGCGGCTGAGTAAACGCACATCATTCTGCGGCGACCTTCATCTTTGGTACGGGCTTGGCGCCATGTTCATATTCCGCAAGAAAATCCAAGACTTCCGCGCGGTAGTGGTAGTAATCGGGGTGGTCCAGCAGGGCTTTGCGTGTGCGGGGCCTTGGCAGTTTCACCTCGGTAATCTTGCCGATGGTGGCTTTCGGCCCGTTCGTCATCATCACCACGCGGTCGGCCAGAAGGATCGCTTCGTCCACGTCATGGGTGACGCAGACGGCGGTGACTTTGGTGCGCGACCACACCTCCATCAGCACCTCTTGCAGTTCCCACCGGGTCAGGCTGTCGAGCATCCCGAACGGTTCATCCAGCAGCAGCAGTTTGGGTGACAGGGCAAAGGCGCGGGCGATGCCGACGCGCTGGCGCATACCGTTGGACATGTCGGCGGCCATTTTGTTCATGGAATCCGCCAGACCGACGCGTTCGAGGTAGTATTCAACCACCTCTTGCCGTTCGGTCTGGGTGGCCTTTGGATAGACGCGGTCGACGCCGATGGCGACGTTTTCGCGGGCGGTCAGCCAGGGGAACAGGCTGGGCGACTGGAACACCACGGCGCGTTCGGGATCGGCACCTTGTACATGGATACCGTCGAGTTTGATGGCGCCTTTGGAGATGTCGTTCAGGCCGGCGGTCATGGTCAGCACAGTGGATTTGCCGCAGCCGGAATGGCCGATCAGGCTGACAAACTCGCCTTTTTTCAGGGTCAGGTTGAAGTCTTCGACCACGGTCAACGGGCCCTTGGGCGTGCTGTAGACCTTGTGCAACTGGCTGTATTGCAGATAGCGGTCGTTGGTCATGGATCTGGCCGCCTGCGCCGAGGCGCGGGGCATGGCGTGCAGGGGAGTGACCTTTGGCAGGGCGCGGGTTTCTGCGGTTCTGGCGGCGATGCCGACGTCCATGAGGTAGGCGGTGACCTGCGCGCGCAGGATCTTGACTTGCGGATCGTCGTTCATGGCAGACCGTTCGCGCGGGCGGGGGAGTTTTACGGGGAAGTCTGCGCCAAGAGTGCCATCGGGGTTGAGGCAGATGATGCGGTCGGCCAGCACCAGCGCCTCGTCCACATCATTTGTCACCAGCACGACGGTGCGTTTGTCGGCGGACCAGATCGCCTCAATCTCAGCCGCGACATTGGCGCGGGTGAGGGCGTCGAGGGCGGAGAGGGGTTCATCCATCAGCAGGACCTGCGGCTGCATGGCAAGGGCGCGGGCGACGGCGACGCGTTGGCGCATGCCGCCGGACAGTTCGGACGGGCGGCGGTCGGCGGCGTGGGACAGGCCGACCATCTGGATATAGCGCTGGGTCAGGGCGGCGCGGGCAGGTTTGGATTTGGTTTTGTGGACGGCATCGACGGCAAGCTGGATGTTGCCCGAAACGGTCAGCCACGGCATCAGGGCGTAGGATTGAAAGACCAGCCCGCGTTCCGGCCCCGGCCCGGTGACGGGGGTGCCTTTGAAGGTGACGCTGCCACGGTCGGGCAGGGTCAGGCCAGCCATCAGGTTGATGAGTGTGGTCTTGCCCGTGCCGGAAAAGCCGAGGATGGCGAGGAATTCACCGTCATTGACGGACAGGGTCAGGCCACGCAGAACATCGGTACTGCTGTAGGATTTGGTGACGTTTTTAAGGTCGAGAATGCCCATATCCCTCACCGATTGTTCGAAAAGGTGAAAAGTGATTGCAGGGCGAACATCACACGGTCGAGCGCAAAGCCGATGATCCCGATGGTCAGCACGGCCACCATGATGCGGGCGAGGCTGTCTTGGGAGCCGTTCTGGAATTCATCCCAGACGAATTTGCCAAGGCCGGGGTTCTGGGCGAGCATTTCAGCCGCGATCAGGACCATCCAGCCGACACCTAATGACAGGCGCAGGCCGGTGAAGATGAGCGGGAGGGCGGAGGGCAGGACGAGCCTTGTGATTTTTGTCCATGCCGACAGTTTCAGGAAGCGGCCGACGGAGACGAGGTCTTTGTCGATACTGGCCACGCCCAAGGCGGTGTTGATGAGGGTGGGCCAGAGCGAACAGAGGGTGACGGTGATGGCGGAAACGAGGAAGCTTTTGGAGATGCCATCCTCACCCCCTGCGGCGACGGCACTGACGACCATGGTCACGATGGGCAGCCATGCGAGGGGGGAGACGGGTTTGAAGATTTGCACCAGCGGATTGATGGCGGCGTTGGTGGTGGGGGACATGCCCATGACGATGCCAAGGGGCACGGCAACGGCGGTGGCGAAGAGGAACCCGGTGAAGACGGTTTTGATCGAGGTCCAGATTTGCGCGTAATAGGTGGGCTTGCCGGTGTAGGCGCGGGTTTTCACCTGATCCGCCTTGCCAGCTGCGACCAAGCTTGCGTTCTTTTCGGTCTGTTTGGCGATGAATTCGGCCTCTTTGACGCCTTCGTCTTTGGCGGATTGGTGCAGCACCTGCACCTGCGCCCAGACCTGCGCAGGGCCGGGGATGGCACCCAAGGATGTGACCACGGTGGGGGC
>JANNBG010000447.1:0-3447 GCA_031385205.1 Rhodobacterales bacterium | reverse complement strand
GGTTCCGCGAAAATCATCACGCCAGCGGCGGCCTGCAGCAGATGCGCGCAGGTGCGCGAGCCAACAACGAGGAAGAACGCATCCTGCATTTTGCGGTGCAGCCAGATGATTCCGGTCAGCCCGCAGAACACCTCGCGCTGACCACGCTCCTTCAGAACCGGCACGTCGCGGCAGCCCATTTGTGGCAGATCGAGGCTCATGCCCGCACCGCCATATCCAGCCGTGCGGCACGGAGTTTGAGGATGAATTGGACGGCGTTGATGACGTAGGTACCATAGGCCAGCAGGGCGATGATCATCAGGGTCTGGGGGGCGATGGCACCCGTCACCAATCCGAAAAGATATAGGGAATGCAAGGCGATGACGGCGAAACTGAAGACATCTTCCCAGAAGAACGCAGGTGCCAGCAGGTACTGGCCGAATACGACTTTTTCCCAGATGGCACCCGTCACCATGATGGTGAACAGCAGCACCGTTTTGATGAGGATGGAGATGGTTGCAGCGGTGTATCCATCGCCCGTCAGCATGAAGCGCAAGACCAGTACCAGAGACACCGCAAAGGCCAGAAACTGCACGGGTGCGAGGATGCCCTGCACCAGCGTCCAGCGTGTGGCGTCACGCCGCGCGCGCTGATCCGCTGTGTACAGCGGTGCCCGTTGCGGTCTGGATTGTGACAGTGCCGTCATGTGCTGATGTGCCCCCCGTTGTGACCAAAGTAAGCCGATGCGCAAAAAAGTGTCAACTAAAAGTTACAAGTATTTGGGCGGCCCTGCAGAGGCGGACAGGAGGCCAATTTTCAGGCTAAGAGCATGAATATCAGGGTTAAATATACAAATACAGGCAGCAGATACCCGGCTTTTCCGCCTAACTGTCAGTTTTTTCGGACATTTCTTAGGGCGGAACAGATTTTCGATAGTAAACTTGGGCTGACACGCATATACTGTAGCAGAGATGGCGGAATGCCGAAGGCGAGGCCACGGATGCAGGACGGCCAGGACAACGGACCAAATGCACGATCACTGCGCGGTTTGGGTGGTGTTTCTCAGTTTGCCTCGGATGTGGTGGCGCGGCTTGTGGACCGTGAGGCCTTGCCGGAAACGGCGCTGCGCGATGATCTGATCCTGCGATTTATGGATGTGGTGGTGCGCCCCGATGCGGGTTGTTTTGACGGGCTGAAGGCAGACCTGCGGCGCGCGCGCATTTCCAGCATGACGTTCGCAGACCGCTATATCCCGGAAATTGCCCGGCGTCTGGGGCAGGCCTGGGTGGATGACTGCATGTCATTTGCGGATGTGACCATGGGCATGGCGCGTTTGCAGGGCATCTTGCGTGAAATTGGGGCGGACTGGGTATCTGATGCGCGCAGCGAGGATATGGGCACCATCCTGTTGATCCTGCCGGCGGGCGAACAGCACACCCTGGGGGCTTTGGTTTTGATGGGGCAGTTGCGCCGCCGTGGCATTTCTGTCTGCTTGCGGATTGGGCCGACGGATGCGGATCTGCGCCATCTGCTGTCACAGCGCACGTTTGACGGGGCGTTTGTGTCTGGCGGGCAGGTGGCGATGCTTGCCGTCTGCCAAAGGCTGGTAACCACGCTGAAAGACCTGACGAACGGTCACATGGCCGTGGCTGTGGGTGGGGCGATGCTTGAACTGCTGCCAAAGCCTTGCCACATCAAGGGTGCGGACGCTGTAACGAATGACATGACAGATGCGCTTTCTGCATTGGGACTGACCCGTGTTATTGCGCAGACCTATGAATATAACTGACTTGGGCACAGGCCTCCCCGCCTTTCCGCCCGCAAATGGATTATGATTTTGACCACAGATGGCCGCCCCCTCGTCAATGCCGGCAAAGTGCCGCTTGTCGCCCCTGAGGTGTTGAGCGAGATTCTCGCGACGGCATCGGACTTGTGCCTGCTGGTCGCGCCTGATTTGCGGGTGCAATCGGTGTTGGTGAACCCGACGCACCGCTATTTCGGGCAGTTGACGGATTGGGAAGGCATGGCGCTGGAACAGGTGCTGACCCCGGAAAGCCTGTACAAGTTCAACGCGCGGCTGGCCGAAGTGCAGGCCAAGCGCCGCCCACATGCAGCGGTGGAGTTGAACCACACGAATGACGGGCGCTGGGAATTTCCGGTGCGCTATGCGCTGCACGTGATGGAATCGGATGGGTCGATCCTGATGCTGGGGCGCGATTTGCGCCCGGTGGCCGAGGTGCAGCAGCAGTTGGTGGCGGCACAACTGGCGCTGGAGCGGGATTACGAGGCACAACGTGAGGCGGATACACGCTACCGGGTCATCATGGAAGTGTCGCGCGACCCGATTGTGCTGATCTCGATGGGATCGGGGCGGATTGCGGATTTGAACCCGGCGGCGGCGCAGTTGCTGGGCGGCAGCAAGGCGGATCTGACGGGGGCTGCGATTGCGCAGGAGTTTGAGGGGCGGCGTCGGGGGGAGTTTCTGGAGTCGATGTCGAACCTTGCGATTGCGGACACGGCAGGGCCGATCGAATTGACCGCACGGCGGTCACAGCGGCGCATACTGGTATCGCCGACGGTATTCCGGGCGGCAGGCGAACGCATTCTGTTGTGCCAGCTGGACGTGGCGGATGCGCCGCGGGGGGCGGGGGATGATCTGGCAGAGCACCTGTCACGGCTGTATCACGAAGGCATTGATGGCATCGTGTTTGCGGATGCGGATGGTAACATCCGGGCGGCGAATGAGGCGTTCCTGAACCTGACGGATGCGGCGAGCATGAGTGCGGTGCGGGGCCGGTCGATGGCGGATTTCCTGGTGCGGGGGGCGGTCGATTTGCGCATGATGCTGGACACGGTACGCCGGTCGGGCACGATGCGGATGTATGCCACGCGGTTGACCACGGATTTTTCGGGGCAGGTGGCGGTGGAAATTGCGGCGACGCTGTTAAGCGACAGGCCGAACCCGGTGCTGGCGATGGTGGTGCGGGATGCGAGCCGGGCGGATACTTTGCGTCGGACGCAGGGTGGTGGCAGCGAGGATGGGGTGCGGTCAGTGATGGAACTGGTGGGGTCATCGACGCTGCGCGATATCGTTGCGGAAACGACGGATGTGATCGAGAAGATGTGCATCGAGACGGCGTTGGAATTGACCAAGAACAACCGGGTGGCGGCGGCGGATATGTTAAGCCTGTCGCGGCAGTCGCTATATGTAAAACTGCGGAAATTCGGGCTCGTCAACAAGGACGAATGATTTGGCGGGGAGATGGGCAGATTGCCCATCCTACCCCGACGCGTCGCGTAGGATGGGCAATCTGCCCATCTTCCCATTCGATATGACAATCTGCCGCATCCTTCCCTCTTGCCGGAATCGTCAGTGTCATGTTTAGTTGACACATGACTGTCAACCTTTCCATACACAGCCGTCGTCTGCCCGAACCGCGGGCGATGCTGACGCTGATCAAGCCGATC
>JANNBG010000426.1:0-1723 GCA_031385205.1 Rhodobacterales bacterium | reverse complement strand
TGGAACGCTGGTAGGGGATGCCAAGGCCGCCACCCAGATCCAGCCGCTTGATGCTATGCCCTTCAGCACGCAGTTGGCGGGTCAGATCGGCGACCTTCAGATACGCCTGCTCGAACGGCGCAAGATCGGTCAGCTGGCTGCCGATATGCACGTCGATGCCGACGACTTCGATGCCCGGCAAACGGGCCGCTTCGGCATAGACGGCGGAGGCCCGTGCGATGGGGATGCCGAATTTATTCTCGGACTTGCCGGTCGCGATTTTCTCGTGCGTTTTGGCATCCACATCGGGGTTGACGCGGATGGTGATCGGCGCGCGCAAGCCCATCGACACGGCCACCGCTGATAACGCGCGCAATTCCGGCTCCGACTCGACGTTATACTGCCGGATGCCGCCTTCCAGCGTCGCACGCATTTCGGCTTGCGTCTTGCCCACACCGGAGAACACGATGCGGTCGCCCGGCACGCCAGCGGCCTTTGCCCGCAGATATTCGCCCATGCTGACCACATCCATGCCCGCACCCAGACCCGCCAGCGTTTTCAGCACGGCAATATTGGACAGCGATTTGATGGAAAAGCACACGAGGTGCGGCAGGGGTGACAGCGCGTCAGTGAACAACTGGTAATGGCGGGTCAGCGTTGCGGTGGAATAGACGTAGAATGGCGTGCCGACGGCTGCGGCGATGTCGGTGATGGCGACATCTTCGGCATGCAACTGGCCGTTTTTATACAGAAAATGATCCATCCGGCCTGCCCTGCAATCCCAATCAGCGTCCGCATATCACGCCCCATGGCGCGCGCAAAGGTCAGCTGCGATAATCCGATGTCTCTCTGTCGAGGATCGCCTTCAAATCCGCCAGATGCCGCGCGGCCTGATCGGGGTAATCGTCCATCTCATCCGCCACGCGTTCCGCAATATGGTCCGGCATATGACGCAAGGGAAGGCCGGTTTGCAGGGCGCGGATGTAGGTCTCGCACGACCGTTCAAAGTAATACAGGCGGTTGAAGGCGTCGGCCACATCGGCGCCCAGCACCAGCACGCCGTGGTTACCCATGACCATGACTTTCTTTCGCGGATCGGTCAGCAGGGCCGCACAACGCGTGCCCTCATCATCAAAGGCAAGGCCACCGTAATGCTCGTCGATGACGACACGGTCGTAAAACGTGGCGGTGTTCTGGTCGATGGCGGGCAGGCGGCTGTCGGCAAGGCTGGCCAGCACTGTGGCGAAAATGGAATGCACATGCATGACGCAGCGCGCATGGGGGACGGTGCGGTGAATGGCGGCATGCAGGCCCCATGCGGTGGGATCAGGGGCGTCGGGGCGTTGCAGCACATCGGGGTCAACAGCATCCAGCAATAGCAGGTCGGACGCTTTGATGAGGGAGAAGTGGCGCTGATTGGGGTTGATGAGGAACCGTTTGCCATCCGGGCTGACGGCCAAAGAAAAGTGGTTGGCGACGGCCTCGTTCATGCCCAGCCGGGCGGTCCAGCGAAAGGCGGCGGCCATGTCGATGCGTTCGGATTGATGGGCGTGCTGATTCATAGGGGTTTTGACCGGAGGAACAGGTAAAGGGGCAGGCCACAGGACACGCCGATGCCGAATGTGGCAGGAATGGCCAAAAGGGCGAGCCAGTTTTTGCGCACGGTGGTTTCCGCGATGATCCAGATGGTCAGGGTGATGGCTGATATGGTCAGATCCCATGTGAGGCCGGTGGTAGAGGCACT
>JANNBG010000380.1:0-5214 GCA_031385205.1 Rhodobacterales bacterium | reverse complement strand
CGCATCTGGGGCGGCGCACGCGGTGGGACAAGGGCGATTGGCTGCCGGTGGTGGCACCGGGACCATCGCGCGAACCGGCACATCGGGCGTTTCCGAAGGTGATGGAAGACTGGGATATCGCACGCATCATCGAGGATTACGCGGATGCGGCCGAACGCATGCAGGCGGCGGGTTTGGATGGGGTGGAGTTTGAATGCTACGGTCATTTGATGGACCAGTTCCTGTCACCGCTGACCAATGCGATGGCGCACCCCTATGGCGGCAGTTTCGAGAACCGGGCGCGGTTTGCGATGGATGTACTGGCGGCCTGTCGGAAACGTGTGGGCGAGAGGTTCCTGCTGGGTGTGCGTTACACGGCGGATGAGGTGGAACAGGGCGGGATCAGTGCCGATGAAGGCGTGCAGATCGGGCATATGTTCAAAGCGTCGGGCCTTGTGGATTTCCTGAACATCATCCGCGGGCGTATCCATACGGATGCGGCGCTGACGGGGGTGATCCCTTTGCAAGGGATGCCAGCAGCACCGCATCTGGATTTTGCGGGGCGTATCCGCAAAGAAGTGGGCCTGCCGACCTTTCATGCAGCACGTATCCCTGATGTGGCAACGGCGCGCTATGCGGTGGCGTCAGGGCAGTTGGATATGGTGGGCATGACGCGGGCGCATATGGCGGACCCGCATATCGTGCGCAAAATCATCGAGGGGCGCGAGGCGGATATCCGGCCTTGTGTGGGGGCCACCTATTGCCTTGATCGCATCTATCAAGGTGGCATGGCGCTGTGCATTCACAACCCGGCGACGGGGCGCGAGGCGACCATGCCGCATGTGATTGCGCCTGCACAGAGCCACAAACGCGTGGTTGTGATAGGGGCCGGGCCTGCAGGGCTGGAGGCGGCACGGGTGGCGGCAGAGCGCGGGCATCAGGTGACGGTGTTCGAGGCGGCGGATCAGCCGGGAGGGCAGGTACGGCTGACCGCACAGACGAAACGCCGGGCGGAAATGATCGGCATCATCGACTGGCGGATGGCGCAATGCGCGGGGCGGGATGTGACGTTTCATTTCAACACATGGGCCGAGGCGGCGGATGTGCTGGCGCAGGCACCCGACGTGGTCATCATCGCCACGGGCGGTTTGCCAGAAACGGCGGTGCTGTCGGCGGGCAATGACCTGACGGTATCGGCCTGGGATATCCTGTCGGGTGACGTGAAACCGGGCAGCAACGTGCTGCTGTTTGATGACGCGGGCGACCATACGGCGATGCAGGCGGCGCAATTGCTGGCCGAATCGGGGGCTGTGGTCGAGGTGATGACGCCGGACCGCAGCTTTGCGCCTGAGGTGATGGGCATGAACCTGGTACCCTATATGCGCGCCCTGCAGGATAAGGCCGTCACGTTCACCGTCACATGGCGGCTGCAATCGGTGGTGCGGGATGGCAACCGCCTGTGCGCAATGATCGGGTCGGAATATGGGACGGCCACACAAAGCCGCCTTTTCGACCAGATCGTTGTGAACCATGGCACGCAGCCGAATGCCGATTTGTATTTCGCGCTGAAACCCCTGTCAGAAAATCTGGGTCGCCTTGACCATGATAACTTTATCGCAGGGCAAGTGCAGCCAAAAGGAAGCGGGCCGCAGGGATTTTGCCTGTATCGCATCGGCGATGCCGTGGCGTCGCGCAATACGCATGCAGCCATTTATGATGCGCTGCGATTGATGAAAGACATCTGACGCCACAACCCTGATGTGAATTGGTCACGATTAACTTTCCGTTAAGGTGTTCTTCTGTAGGTTGCAGACTTGCGGGGGCAAGTGTGACCAAGGGCGGTTAGGATGGGGCAGAGTTTGATTATCGGTCTTGGCATCAGCGCGACGGCGATTTTTGCGGCGCTGGGGGCCTTGGTTCTGCTGACAGCCTTGCGGTTGCGGCTGACACCATCCCGCAGCACGGTGTTCATCGACCAGCCCAATCAAACAGTCTTTCTGTTCGACGGCACCGATCTGATCGATTCGACACCTTCGGCGCGGAAGTTGCTGGCCTTGCGTGGCGGTGGCGGTGGGGCTTGGGCGCAGTTGATGCTTTTCCTGACACCGCGCTTTCCCGATATCGCGGATCAATTGGCCAAGGTCACGGGCGCAGGGGTTCTGGCGCTGTCAGATGCGGCACCGGATGACCGTGGGCTTGCAGCCATGCCACTGTCATTGCGGGCCGAAATGGGTGGGGGTCTGTTGCGCATCACCCTGACGAACCCGGAACAGGATCTGATGGCCCCGGGCCATGACGGCATGATCGTCTCTGCGATGACGCGGGATCTGGCCGATTTGAACAGTGTGTTGACGCAAGCCCCGGTTCTGATCTGGCGTGAAAATGCGGCGGGCACCGTCATCTGGGCCAATGCGCCCTATGTGCTGCATGTCGAACGCGAATTGCCGCCCTATGAAGGCCTGCGTTGGCCTTTGCCAAAGCTGTTTGAACCTGTTGTGCAATCTGCACATGGCACGGGCATGCGCAAGCGACTGAAAACCCGCACCGAGGATGGAGCGTTATGGTTTGATCTGATTGTGGCCGAAACGGCAGGCTCAAAGCTGGTCTATGCCGTCCCAGTCGACTCAGCAGTACATGCGGAATACGCGCTGAAAGACTTCATGCAGACGCTGACCAAGACGTTTTCGCATCTGTCGACGGGTCTGGCGATCTTTGACCAGCATCGCAGGTTGCAGCTGTTCAACCCGGCCCTGCTGGATTTGACAGGCCTTGCGATTGATCTTTTGGCGCAACGGCCATCTTTGCATGCGTTTCTGGATGCGCTGCACGACCGCAACATGATACCCGAACCACGGGATTATCGTTCGTGGCGCGAACGGATCGTTGAACTGGAGCTTGCCGCCGAATCCGGCCAGTTTGAGGAATCCTGGGTTCTGCCAACCGGTCAGACCTACCGCGTGACGGGCCGCCCGCATCCAAATCAGGCACTGGCCCTGATGTTCGAGGATATCTCGACCGAGATGTCGCAAACGCGGCGCTATAAGGCCGAACTGGCCCGCAGCGATGCGGTGTTGGAGCTGATGGAAGACGCGGTGATCCTGTTTTCGGCGGATGGCAAGCTGGCCAAAACGAATGCGGCCTATGCACGGCTGTGGGACCACGACGCGGCAGAGACAATTGCGGCGGCTGGCTGGCAAGGTATTGTGGCGGATTGGCGCGATATTACGGTGCCATCAGCGGCCTGGGGCAAGATCGAGGCTTATGTGAGGGCGGGCGGCGCGCCCAATGCCAGCACGGGCGAGGTGCGGATGAATGATGGGCGATCGGTGGGGTTTCGCTGCATGACATTGCCCGACGGTTGCTGCCTTGTGGTGTTCCGGGTGCTGACCCTCAGCCTGCCGTTCGAAGTCTTGCCGTTGCGGCCCATCCTGAAGACGGCATAACGCCCTTGGGGTTGCAAGGCGGCGCGGCACAGGCCAAATTGCCGTGATGATGTCGCAGCCCGTTGACCAGAATGTGCTTTTCCTGCCCGATCAGGCGGCGACCGAGGCGTTGGCGCAGCATATGGCACCGCATGTTCTGCCGGGGGATGTGCTGCTGTTGTCGGGTGATATTGGTGCAGGAAAATCCTGTTTCGCACGGGCCTTTATCCGGGCACTTTTGGGGGCAGGGGTGGATGTGCCATCGCCAACATATACGCTGGTGCAGACCTATGAGGCGGATAGCGTTACGATTTGCCATGCCGATCTGTACCGCATTTCGCATGGCGATGAGGTGCTGGAACTGGGCCTGCTGGATATGCCGCAGGCGATTTGCCTGATCGAATGGCCAGAGCGTGCAGGGGCGGTTTGGGGCGAGACAGCGTTGCACCTGACATTCAGGCCACAGAACGACGGGCGCGATGTGCAGGTAACGGGGCACCCGCGACTGGTGGCGGCATTGGTGGCGGCAGCGCGTGGCTGATCGTGCGGCGCTGGCCAGCATCTTTTTGCAAACGCATGGCTGGGGCGGGGCTGTGCTGCAGCATCTGGCGGGTGATGCGTCAGACCGGTCTTATGCGCGGGTTGTGCGGGGCGCGGACCGCGCGGTGCTGATGGATGCCCCGCCCGGCATTGGCGATGACCCGGCGGTGTTCGTAAGCGTGGCACAGCATTTGGCGGCAACGGGGCTGTCAGTGCCAAAGGTGCTGGCGCAAGACCTGATGCATGGTTTTCTGCTGCTGGAGGATTTGGGCGATGCGGTCTTTGCGCGGGTTTTGGCTGTGGAACCCTCAAAAGAGGCGGCGTTGTATGGCGTGGCTGTTGCTGTGCTGGCGCAGTTGCAGCGCGCGACACCTTTGCCCGGCATGCCCGATCTGACAGCACAGGATTGGGCCACGGCGGCGCTGTTTGTGCTGGATTGGTATTGCCTTGGCATGACCGGGCAAAAGGCCGGCGCGGCACATTTGCACGATACACTGACCGGGCTGCTGCACACCCATGCCGATGGTGCGCGCGTGGTGATCCACCGCGATTATCACGCCGAAAATCTGATGTGGCTGCCAGATCGCACAGGCCTTGGGCGGGCGGGTGTGCTGGATTTTCAACTGCTGCAAATGGGCCAGCCCGCCTATGATCTGGTATCCCTGCTGCAGGACGCGCGGCGGGATGTTTCGCACACCACAGTGGCACTGATGCAGCGGCAGTTTCTGGCACAATCGGGGGGTGATGGGGCGGCTTTCAGCGCGGCTTATGCCGTGTTGGGGGCACAACGGGCCTTGCGCATTCTGGGAATTTTCGGGCGGCTTTGCATGGTGGCGGGCAAGGCGCAGTACCTGTTGCTTTTGCCGCGGGTCTGGCATCACTTGCAGATCAATCTTGCGCATCCTGCCTTGGCATCATTGCGGGTGATTTGTGATGATCTGCTGCCCGCGCCGACGCCCGAAAACATCGCTTTGCTGAGGATGACATGCGCCACACTGCCAGCCGTGTAATGCCGCCCTTGATGCTGTTCGCCGCTGGTTTCGGCAGGCGCATGGGCACGCTGACAGTGCATCAGCCCAAACCGTTGATTGCCGTGGCCGGGCGTGCGTTGATCGACCATGCGCTAGAGCTTTGCGCAGATGCAGGGGTGGGCCGGGTTGTGGTGAACCTGCACTATCGTGGTGATCAGCTGGCAGCGCATCTACAGGGGCGTGATGTGCAAGTCAGCTGGGAACGTGACCAGTTACTGGAAACCGGCGGTGGCCTGCGGGCG
>JANNBG010000330.1:0-8659 GCA_031385205.1 Rhodobacterales bacterium | reverse complement strand
GTCTATCTGCACCCCGCCAGCCTGTTCGTGGCCAGTTTCATGGGCGAGGTGAACCGCATCCCCCTGACCAATGGCCAGTCGTCCCTTGGCGCGCTGATGCCCGGCACAGGCACCATCCTGATCCGCCCGGAATCCATCGGCACCGATGGGCCGATGGCGTTAGGCGCAGCAAAAGTCATGGACGTCGCGTTTTTCGGCACGCATATACGCGTGCATATGGCCCCCTTGGCGGCCCCAGACACAAAGCTATGTGCGTATTTGCCACAAGGGACGGTGGTGAATGTGGGGGAAAATATGGAATTATTCGCACGCGATGCGGTGCTTTTGTGAACTGGTGGCGCACGCGCAGCGTGGGTGATGGGGTGACCTGGATCGATGAGCCGCACATTCATGAATTTTATCGCTGCAACGTCTGGCATGTGCGTGGGCGCGATGGCGACATGCTGGTAGACACTGGTATGGGGGTTGTTAGTTTGCGCGAAAGCATCCCCATCGTGAACGAGCGCCCGTTGCAAGCGGTCGCCAGTCATACGCATTTTGACCATATCGGCTGTCATTATGAATTTGATTGTCGTCTATGCCATGGTGCCGAGGCGCATCTGATGCGCGCACCGACACGCGAAAACACGGTTGCCGACAAATACGTGACTGACGACATGTTTGAAACACTGCCCCCTGCGCCCTACCAATCCACGTCTTACGGCGTCCGGGCCGCCCGCGCGACACGCTTGTTGTGGGACGGCAGTGTGATTGATCTGGGCGACAGGCGTTTCGAAGTCATCCACACCCCCGGCCATTCCCCCGGCGGCATCGCCCTATGGGAGGCCGCGACAGGCATCTTGTTCGCGGGCGATATCGTCTATGATGGCGAACTGGTCGAAGGCGTAAGCGCCTTGGAACAATGGCAATATCATACGTCGATGGTGCGGCTTTATGATTTACCCGTGCGCACGGTTCACGCGGGCCATTTTGCCAGTTATGATGGTGCACGCCACCGCGCGATTATCCGCACATGGTTGGACAGCAAAGAGGCAGCGTGACCTTCAACCAACCCCTTGGCGGCAATGACATGCCCCGCGCTGGTGGCCCCGGCACCATGATGCGCCTGCCCACCCAACCCACCGCTGCTGGCCTTGACGTCGCCTTCATCGGCATCCCCATGGATCATGGCACATCATTCCGCCCCGGCACGCGGCTGGGCCCCCGGCAAATCAGGGCGGAGTCCGCCATGCTGCGCCCCTTTAACATGGCCACCGGGGCCGCCCCGTTTGACCATTTACAAGTCGCCGATATTGGCGATGTGCCGATCAACACCTTTGATCTGAAAAAGACCGTCGATATCATCACCGCCTTTTACAATGACGTGTTGTCCCACAACGCCATCCCCCTGACCCTTGGCGGTGACCATACCCTGACATGGCCCATCCTGCGCGCCATGAAGGCCAAACATGGCCCCGTCGCGCTGATCCACATCGACGCCCATGCCGATATCAATGATACGATGTTCGGCGAGAAAGTCGCCCACGGCTGCCCGTTTCGCCGCGCCTATGACGACGGTTGTTTGCAAAACGACAAGGTGTTCCAGATCGGCCTGCGCGGCACCGGCTATTCGCCCGACGACTTCAACTGGGGCCGGGAAAAGGGCTGGACCGTCATTCAGGCCGAGGCCTGCTGGCACAAATCCCTGACGCCTTTGATTACCGACATAAAAACCAAGATCGGCAACACCCCCACTTACCTCAGCTATGATATCGACAGCCTCGACCCCGCCTTTGCCCCCGGCACTGGCACGTTGGAGGTCGGCGGTCTGACCATCTGGCAAGCGTTGGAACTGATCCGTGGCTGCGCGGGCTTGAACATCGTGGGCGCAGATCTGGTTGAAGTCTCACCCCCCTATGACCCCCAAGGCGCCACCGCCCTGATCGCCGCCAACCTGCTCTATGAAATGCTCTGCGTCCTGCCCGGCGTGCCACAAAACCCGGTGCGCGCATGATCCTCTATGTCACCCTTGGCGTGTCAGACATCCCCCGCGCCCTGCGGTTTTACGATGCCATCCTTGCCCCCTTGGGCCAAGCCTCAACCGAATCCTCCGCCACATGGGCCGCTTATGGCCCCAACTATGGTGCGGGCTGCAGCCTCTGGCTGTGCACGCCGTTCGACGGTGCACCTGCCAGCAATGGCAACGGCACCATGGTCGCCTTCACAGCCCCAACTGCAGAACAGGTCCACGCCTTCCACACCGCAGCCATGGCAAATGGCGGCACCGACGAAGGCCCCCCCGGCCCCCGCCCGCACTACGGCGCGCAGTTCTATGCCGCCTATGTGAGTGATCCGGATGGCAACAAGCTGACCTGTGTTTGCCATACCTGGAACGGAAACTGACCCGTCATACGATCGTGAAGTCCCCCGCCAACAGGCCATGCACCCCCGTCATTGTCACCAGCAGCACACGTTCGGCGTTGCCCGTCCCGTCTGCGTCATACCACAGCCGCCCATTATCCGTCTCGAACTGGAACTGCCCGCGCGTGCCCGTCGCCACGGGTGCCGCCCCGGTGACCAGCCGCACAAAACCCCCCGCCAGCATGTCAAACGCCGCCCCTTCGATGACCAGCCGGTCCTGCCCCCGCGTGAAATCGCCGATCTCATCCGCAGTCGCCATCAGAGGCTGCGGCTGTGGGTCAGACGGGCGCACCTCGCCCATCCAGTCGGCGCGAAACACAAACTGGTCCGCCCCCATGCCGCCAAACAAAAGGTCGCCCCCCGCCCCGCCTTCCAGCGTGTCATTGCCGCCAAAGCCGCGCAAAAGATCATCCGCACCCAGGCCACGGAATTCTTCTGCGCCGCCCGACCCACGGATCACGTCGTCGCTAGTACTGCCCGTCACATTCTCGATGCTGACCACGCGCAGGCCCAAGGCCAGACCTGCATTCAACGATTGGTTCGCAATGTCGATCGTCACGCCAATTCCTGATTGGGTCACGACATCAAACACCACCGTATCCCGCCCCGCCCCGCCATCATATCTGTCCTGCTGGGCGCTGACCGCATACCGCTCGAACGTATCATCACCACTCCCACCAAACAGGCCGTCATTGCCGCCAGCATCCAAAAAAACATCGTCACCCCCGGCACCGCGCAGCGTATCATTCGCATCACTTCCCCTCAGAAAATCGTCCAGCGCGCCACCCGTGATGTTGAGGCGGGCAAAAGCACCATAGACGTCCACCCTCTCAATCCCCGACACTGTGGTCGGACCCGGCCCAGACTGCACACCCGTCCGCGACAGGTCCAACGTGAACGCAGTCGTCGATCCGTAAAGGTTCAGCAAAAGATGGTCGGTGCCCGCACCACCCACGACCCGGTTAGAAGAGCGTGCGTGGATCTCGTCGTTGCCCGCGCCACCGTCCAGAAGATTCACCAGGATCTCATTCGTGAAATCATAACTGCCCAGCGTGTCATTCCCCGCCCCGCCATACAGACTGTCCGCCCCATCCTGCCCGTTCAGGCTGTCCGCACCCCCCAACCCTGTCAGCACATCATCCCCTGCTCCTGCGGTCAGCGTATCGCCAAATGCGCCCCCCGTCAGCGTGTCATTGCTGCCTTGCGTTGTCAGATTGACCGCCTCAAACCCGCCCAGATGCACGTTGTCCGCAACACTATTCACATCTTTCGACATCACGAATGCCACTGGCCCATTGCGGCCCAGTGACAGTGCAACCGTATCGAAACCTGTGCCACCCATCGCCACAATCGCCCCCAGCGATCCCGTCGCCAGCAGCAATGTGTCATTGCCCGCGCCCATCAGAAACGTCGACGTTCCATTGTCAGCATTGAACAGTTGCAAGGCTTGCACCGTGTCATTGCCACTGCCCGCGTCGATGTAATCTGACGCCCCGCTGCCAAACGCCCCATCACTGTCGCCAAAGATGCTGTCGTTCCCTGCCCCGCCGAACAAGCGGTCATTGCCCTCTGCGCCAACTATCCGGTCGTCACCCGCACCGCCAAACAACCGGTCAAAACCAAATCCGCCATAAAGCGCATCATACCCATCGCCCCCTCGCAGCGTGTCATTGCCACCTTGGCCGTCAAACATGACTTCCGTCGCATTCCCCACGCCTGCGACTGAATCATTGCCGCCGCCAAAGGAAATTCCGTAAATCTCGCCATTGCGCAGCACTGTTGTGCCGGACTGGTCACTGGTTGACCGTAACGTTGCCGTCGTGCCGTTGACTGCAAAGATGAAGTTCGCACCGGAATTGGTCTTGTCTACATAAAGGACATCAATCCCCGCACCACCATCCAGCGTGTCACGCAGCCCACTTCCCCCATATAACGTGTCATCCCCCGCCCCACCGGCGATAGAGTCCGTCCCATCACCCGCACCCACCATATCATCGCCACCGCCAGCAGATACCGTGTCATTGCCGCCGCCCATCTGCAGCACATCGTCCCCCGCCCGCGTGACCACGCGCCGCCCCGTACCATCAAAATTCAGCTCAAACGCCTCGAACCCTGTCAGGGTCGTGCCATTGGTCAATGACATCACAAGGGCTGCATCCCGCGCGATGAAGTTCTGCGTCAGTGTTTGCCGCAGCACCAGCGTATCGGTGCCGTTGCCCCCGAAAAGGCGGTCATTCACGCCTTCGCCCGTAACTGTATCGTCACCTGCCCCACCGAAAACCAAATCGCCGTCGCCTCTGGCCAGCATGTCATCATTGCCAGCGCCGCCCAGCAGCCGGTCGCGGGCGAATGTACTGATGATGACATCATTTCCTGCACCGCCATCCAGCGTTGCACTGACATTATCTCCCTCCAGAGTATCCGCCCCGCCATCACCCGACAGAAATCCCCCGCCACTTGTCACCAGAATATCTCTGCCACTGCCGCCAAACAGCCGGTTGTTGCCATCGCCCCCGTACAGAACATCCGCCCCACTGCCGCCAAACAAACGGTCCGCCCCATCCCCCCCCGACAACACGTCAGCACCATCAGCACCACGCAGCGTATCACTGCCCGCATCGCCTGAAATTTCATCCGCACTCAGCCCACCCGTCACAACATCGGCAAAGCGCGTCGCCGTGATGCGCAGATTTTCGATCAGGCCAAACCGGATGTTTCCCGCCACGGTTTGCGGATTGATCCAATCCTTGATCGCCAGCACCACACCTGTTTGCCGGGTGGAATAGTCGAGCCGCAACAAATCATTGCCCAGCCCGCCAAACATGACGTCCCCAGCCATCTCGGCCCGAGTCTCGTCATAAAAAACATCATCGCCGCTGTCGCCAAACATGCTGTCGGCCCCGGCCCCACCAAAAAAGTGGTCACGCCCTGATCCGCCAAACAGACTGTCACGATCATTACCGCCATAAAGCCCGTCCGACTGCCCGCCGCCATACAGCCGGTCCAGGCCCGCATCGCCGTGCAGGGTATCACTGCCAAGTTTCGCGTTGATAAGATCCCGCCCCGCACCGCCATAAATGTCATTGTCGGCATCTGTTCCATTGATCGTATCATTGCGCGGGGTTCCGGCGGCTTGGGGCATTGCTCATCCATTCTGTGACATTGGCAAAAGGTTAACCAAAAGCGGTTTTAACCATATTAACAGTAAACAACTTCCACCATATCCGCATCTATAAGCGTTGCAATCACAAGATGCAGTTTTTTGTCGTGTTGACTGAGGCTACTTCAACTCCACCTCGACAAAGCTCATCACCGCATCCCCATCATTGATGACGTTATGCTCCACCCCTTCATCGCGCCGGTACACCGTGCCCGCAGGCACCAGCACCCGCCGCTCCGCCCCCGCACCATCCACCAGCAGCATATGGCAATCCGTCAGCGTCGTGATCACATAATCATAGCCATGCCGGTGCCAGCCGGTCTCCGCCCCCGGCGCAAAGTCAAACCGCGTGGCGCGCACACGCGCATCGTCGATCAGGGTGGTGGCGGTACAGGTGGGTCTCATGATGGCGCGCCTCCAAGCCGCCCGCCGACATCGGCGCTTTGGTGGATGAAATCGACGATCAGGACATCCAATTCCGACTCGCTAAAGACAATGTAGTGACTGCCAGACGCAACAAAACGCAAGTCGGCCCGCAGGTCAGGTGCAAAAACATCGCGGCAAGACCGACCCGAAAGTTCACCTTTCGCCAAGGCAGCACATCTGACATGCAAGGTTCGCGCGTATTCTTCACCGCGCCTTGCCCCGAAATTTTCCTTTGAATAGACGGCAATCATTCGAAAACTTTGTTCCGCGCGATCCGAAAAGATCAGGTCTTTCATGTCTTGCCGAAGACATCGGCGAAGATGCGTTCAAACGCATCATGCCCATCTACCGTCTCCCCCCGCTCAATCTGCGCCAGCCCTTCCAGCACCCCCCGCTTGGCCACTTCCCAGACCGCCTCTTCCTTTTCCAGCAGCCGCAGACCCGCCCGCAACGCCTCGCTGGCGTTCTGGAACCGCCCGTCTGCGACCAAGGCATCAACGAACGCGGATTGCTGATCGGTCAGCACGATGTTGCGCGTGGGCATGGCGGTACCTCCAAGGTTACTGGCAGATTATGCCAACCGATCACAGGTTACGCAAGCGCCCCCAACACATCCCCCAACGTCCCGATCAATTCATCAATCTGCCCCTTCGAAATAATCAACGGTGGCGACATCGCGATGATATCCCCTGTCGTCCGGATCAAAATCCCCTTCTCATACGCCGCCAGAAACGCCGAAAACGCCCGCTTTGTCGGCTCCCCCGGAATGCCCTCCAACTCCACCGCCCCGATCAGCCCCAGATTGCGCACGTCGATCACGTGCCGCGCCCCCTTCAACGAATGCAAAGCCTCCTGCCAATACGGTGCCAATTCCGCTGCCCTCTCAAACAGCCCCTCATCCCGATAGGTATCCAACGTCGCAATCGCCGCCGCCGACGCAATCGGGTTGCCCGAATACGTATAACCGTGGAACAATTCGATCATGTGCTCCGGCCCGCCCATGAATGCATCATGGATCGCCGCCGTCGTCAGTACCGCCCCCATCGGGATCACCCCATTTGTCAGCCCCTTCGCCGTCGTCATCATATCCGGCAGCACCCCGAAATAATCCGCCGCAAAGGGTGCCCCTAACCGCCCGAACCCCGTGATCACCTCATCAAAGATCAGCAAAATCCCATGTTTCGCCGTAATCGCCCGCAGCCGCTCCAGATACCCCACCGGCGGGATCAAAACACCCGTAGACCCCGCCACAGGCTCCACGATCACCACCGCAATCGTTTCCGCCCCGTGCAGCGCCACGATCCGCTCCAACTCATCCGCAAGGGTCCCGCCATGCTCCGGCTGGCCGCGTGAATAGCTGTTCAACGCCGGCAGATGCGTGTGCGGCATGTGGTCCACCCCACCCAAAAGCGTGCCAAACACCTTGCGGTTGTTGACAATCCCCCCCACCGAAATCCCGCCGAAATTGACCCCGTGATAGCCCCGCTCCCGCCCGATCAGCCGTGTGCGCGCCCCCTCGCCCCGCGCGCGATGGTAAGCAATCGCCAATTTCAGTGCTGTCTCAACGCTTTCGGAACCCGAGTTCGTGTAAAACACATGCTCAATCCCCTTCGGTGCCACCCCGATCAGCCGGTTGGCCAATTCAAACGCAATCGGATGCCCCATCTGAAATGCCGGCGCATAGTCCAGCTCCCCCGCCTGCCGTGCGATGGCTTCCGTGATCTTCGGACGGCAATGCCCTGCGTTGCAGCACCATAACCCCGCCGTCCCATCCAGCACCTGCCGCCCCTCGCTGGTCGTGTAATGCATGCCCTTTGCCCCCACGAACATGCGTGGGTTCTTCTTGAACTGGCGATTCGCCGTAAATGGCATCCAGAAGGCATTCAGGTCATTCGGGGTGGGTTTGCGGTCCAGTGCCATGTGCAGGCTCCTCAGGCGTTCTTGACGGGATGGTCAAAACAACGCTACCAGCAGGCGTTGCACAGTCAATGCAGGACGCAGAGCCGATGAGCCAACCCCGTACCCGCATTCAGGCCCGCAATCAGGAAACCATCCTGCAGGCCGCACTCGACGTGTTCTCTGCAACCGGCTTTCGCGGGGCCACGCTGGACCAGATCGCAGACGTGGCCGGGCTGTCAAAACCCAACCTGCTCTATTACTTCGCTTCCAAAGAGGCGATCTATACCGCCCTTTTATCTGGCCTGCTCGACACCTGGCTCGATCCGTTGCGCACCATGCGCGCCGATGGCGACCCGGTACAGGAACTGCTGGGCTATGTGCGGCGCAAGCTGGACCTCGCCCGCGATTACCCGCGCGAAAGCAGGCTCTTCGCCAATGAAATCCTGCAGGGTGCCCCCCGCATGCGCGCGGTGATCGAAGGCGATCTGGCCGACCTCGTGGCCGAGAAATCCATCGTGCTGACCCAATGGATGGATCAGGGCCGCATCGCGCGCCTGCATCCGGTGCATCTGATCTTTTCGATCTGGGCGCTGACCCAGCATTATGCCGATTTCGACATGCAGGTGCGCGCAGTGCTGCGCGAGGAAGGCCGTGATCCCTATCCTGCAGCACGGGAGTATCTGGAAACGCTGTTCCGCAAACTGCTTACTCCCTGACGTCTTCCTCTGTTCTTAACTATCTTCGGGGGTGAGCCGAAGGCGAGGGGGCGGAAAG
>JANNBG010000301.1:0-1501 GCA_031385205.1 Rhodobacterales bacterium | reverse complement strand
TGGCTGATCGCGGATGCGGGCTACACGGCGTATTCGACAACGATCGAGACGATGGCGGATACGGTGGCGACCCGACCTGAGGTGGTGCAATGTTTCGTTGACGGGTCGGCGATTGGTTGGACGAATTATCTGTACAACGACAATGCGGCGGCAAACGCGATGATCAAGGCGGATAACCCGGAAATGTCGGATGAAGCGATTGCTTATGGCATTGCGACGATGAAAGAGCATGGCATCGTCTATTCGGGTGAGGCGCTGACGATGGGCGCAGGTGCGATGACGGATGCAAGGGTTGAAGACTTCTACAACAAGATGGTGGCCGTGGGTGCGGTGCCTGCCGATCTGGATTGGAAAGCGTCCTATACGTTGCAGTTCGTGAACAAAGGTGTCGGGCTGGACCTGAAGCCTGCGGATTAAGCGCCTGATCTGACTGCACATGACGGGGGTCGTCTACGCGACCCCCGCTTTTTGGATGACACATGGCCGATCTTTCCAACCGCCCGATCCTGCCCCTTGGCCAGCGCCCAAAGCTGCTGGAAATGGCGGATATTTCCAAGGTTTTCAACGGCACGGTCACGGCGTTGAACGGCATGAACCTGACGCTGAACGAGGGGGATTTCCTGTCATTGCTGGGGCCATCGGGCTGTGGCAAATCGACGGCGTTGCGGTTGATTGCAGGGCTGATGCGGCCGACGACAGGACGCATTCTGTGGAATGGGGTGCAGGGACGGGGCGACGTAGGGGTGGTTTTTCAGGAACCGACCTTGATGCCATGGGCGACGGTGGCGAAAAACGTCTGGCTGCCGTTCCGCCTGCGAGGGCAGTCTTTTGCTTCGGTCGAACAGCGCGTGATGACGGCGCTGGAACTGGTGGGGCTGGAGAAGTTCGCGGGTGCCTATCCGCGCGAATTATCAGGCGGGATGAAGATGCGGGTCAGCATCGCGCGGGCGTTTGTAACGAACCCGCGCTTGATTTTGATGGATGAGCCGTTTGCGGCGCTGGACGAGATCACACGGCAGAAGTTGAACAATGACTTGCTGGCCTTGAAGGACAAGATCGGCTGCACGGTGATTTTCGTGACACATTCGGTGTTTGAGTCTGTGTTCCTGTCGGATCGCATCGTGGTGATGGCGGCACGTCCGGGGCGGGTGGTACAGGAATTGCAGGTTGATGCACCCTACCCGCGCGACATGGCATTCCGCACATCGCCGGATTACGCGGCGCAGACGCATGTGGTGTCAGATGCGTTGCGGCTGGCCATAGGGGATGTGACCAATGACCACCTCTGACCCGACATTTGACGCAGACGAGGCGCGCCGGGCGCGCAACCGGCGGATCGAGGCGGTGGCACGCTGGGCCTTGCCACTGCTGGTGGTGGTGCTGACGATCTGGGGCTGGAACTGGTTTTCCAACAGCACACAGACGCGGGGCATGATCTTTCCGGAACCGGCCAAGGTGTGGGCACGGTTTCTGAAGGATTACGCGATGCTGTTCGCATCTT
>JANNBG010000291.1:0-5158 GCA_031385205.1 Rhodobacterales bacterium | reverse complement strand
GCCCAGATTGAACACCCGCGCAGGTTTCCCCGCCAGCAAATGCTGCAACCCCAATACATGCGCCTCCGCCAGATCCATCACATGCACATAATCGCGCACGCATGTCCCATCCGCCGTCGGATAATCCGTGCCATACAGCGTCAGCCCTGCCCGCTTGCCCTCAATCGCGTCCAGCATCAGCGGGATCAGATGCGTCTCCGGCACATGCCGCTCGCCCACCTCGCCCTCCGGGTCCGCCCCCGCCACGTTGAAATACCGGAATATCACCGGGCGCAGGCCGTGTGAGATGCCAAAATGCCCCAGCATGTCCTCAATCGCCCGCTTCGTCGCCCCATACGCATTGATCGGGCGTTGCGGCGTGTCTTCATCCAGCATCACCCCATCATGGTCGCCATAGGTCGCGCAAGTGCTGGAGAATACAAAGTTCAGACACCCCGCCGCCACCGCCGCCTCGATCAGGTTCAGTGATCCCCCCACATTCACCCGCCAGTATTTGCCCGGGTCCGTCACCGACTCCCCCACCAGCGAAAGCGCCGCAAAATGCATCACCGCCACCGGGCGGTACGCAGCAAACGCCGCATCCAAGGCGGCACGGTCCAGCAAATCCCCCTGCACAAACGGCCCGAACTTTACTGCCGCCGCCCAGCCTGTTGCCAGGTTGTCAAACGCCACCGGCACAAACCCCGCCGCCCGCAGCACCTTGCACGCATGCGCGCCAATGTACCCCGCTCCGCCCGTCACCAACACATGCTGTGCCACCGCATTTCCCCCAAAACCCCACCTGCACCTACAACCCGCGCACCATATTGTCGAACACCGCAAAGGCATCCTTGTGGCAAACGGAGGACAATCCATACCCATCGTTGCGCAATTTTGTATAGGTCATCCGGCGACGCTCTGTTAACATGGCAATATTATGGTAAATTGCAGGCATGGGACGGCACTGTTGGTACGCAAGATTGGCACCAAGGCATTGATGCGGCCCGCAGCCCTTGCATTCGCACTGGCGGGCAGTATGGCCGATGCTGCACCCATGACCCTGCGCTGCAATCCGCATGCTGATGTCGATGCAACCGCCGCCAGCGCCCTTTGTGCTGCCTTCGCTGATGCCCTTGCCACGTCAAAACGGGCCAATCTGGACGGCGTCACGATGCAACTGGACGTCAACACCCTGCGCCCGACGGCCATCAATGTAACGCTCAACCTCACAGGCCCCAACGGTGCGGCCCACACCATCAACCGCGCCCTTTCGGCCAGCGATACGACCATCACCCCAGCCATGCAGGTGACGTTCCTGCAAAAGCTGATGTCCGCCATTCCCTCGGATTTTTAACAGAAAGATTGCATCATGTGCATCTATTGCGCCGACCTTCGCCCTCATGACCCGTTGGCCAGCATCGACACGCATTACACCAGCACCCAGCCCACATCCGCTTGGGATATCGAAATGCTTGGTGGCGGGGCCAATTTCGGCACCACCAGCGGCCCCACCCACGCGCCCTTTACCCTCAACCAGATTGCCGGACAGTTGACCGACGGCTACTGGAATTCCAATGGGGAATCCTGGCGCGCCTTCGATCTGAATGCCAGCCGCACCCTGACCGTTGACCTGTCCGGGCTGGACACCCCCGCCGTGCGCAACATCGCCCTGCAGGCGCTGGAAGCGTGGCACGATGTGACGGGTATCAATTTTGTCCAAGCAACGGTGCGGCTTGAAGGCAGCGACGCTGCTGCGGGTATCGGTACCGCCAAAACCATGGCACCGGGTCAGGTCTTTGACGGCGCGATCAACGCGAATGGAGACGCTGATTTTGTCCGGGTGCGTCTGGTCGCCGGCCAAACCTATGTCATCCGGCAGGATGCGCGGGGGGCGAGCACCGTCGATTCACTGCTGACACTGCGCGATGCGTCAGGCAATTTCATCGACAGCAGTGACGACTTTGATACCAACGTTGGGCGCGGGTCGCAGATCACCTTTACCGCTACGACAACGGGCAACTATTTCCTCGACGCGCAAGCCTATAATGATGAATCATCTGGCGCATATCGCCTGTCTGTGAAAAATGCCAACGTCGGAGTTATCACTTTTGACGATGAAGACACCGGGGCCTATTCTACTTCCGAGCTCAGTGGCAACACCATCCTGTCCTCCTTTGTCAACATCGACAAGAACTGGGATGTCGACCCCATTTCCATGAACAGCTATTGGTTCCAGACCATGGTGCATGAACTGGGTCATGCCCTCGGTCTTGGCCATGCCGGCAATTACAATGGAACTGCGGTATGGAATGGTGGCGTGGGCGTCGGTCAAAGTTATGACAACGATTCCTGGCAAGCCACCGTCATGTCCTACTTCGCCCAAGGCGATGGCACCAATGTCGGCAATGGCGGCTTTGGCGGGGACAGCGTCAATCCCAATATCAGTGCCAGCTATGCCTATCTTGCCACCCTGATGCCTGCCGATATCATCGCCATCCAAGACCTTTATGGCAGCAATTTCAACACGCGCGCGGGCAATACCGTTTACGGCAACAACTCTAACGTCACAGGTTATCTGGGCCAGATGATGGATCAGGCCTTCGGGGTCGCCCCCAATAGCCAGATCATCAACATCAACAACCCGGTCGCCCTGACCATCTATGATACCGCCGGGCATGACACGCTGGATTTCAGCAACACAGCCCGCGCCCAGCGCATTTTCCTGACCGCTGGTGCGCTGTCCAACGTCGGTGGCCTGCGCGAAAACCTGCAAATCGCGCGTGGTGTGGTGATCGAGGATGCCATCGGCGGGCGCGGCGCTGACCGCATTGTCGGCAATGCCGTGTCGAACGGGCTGTTTGGCAATGCGGGCCGCGACACGCTGGAAGGCGGCACTGGAAATGATGTGCTGAATGGCGGCGTCGGGCGTGACCGGCTGGATGGCGGGCTGGGTGCGGATTTGGCCAGCTATGCGCGCGCCACAGGCGCAGTAACGGTTGACCTCAAGACACCCGGCCTGAACACCGGCCAGGCTGCGGGTGATGTGTTCATTTCGATCTCCGGTCTGCGCGGTGGGCGCTTTGGCGATAACCTGCGCGGCAATGATCTGGCCAATGTGCTGCAAGGGCTGGCGGGCGGTGATACGCTGACCGGCCGGGGTGGGGCAGATGTCCTCAGCGGTGGCAACGGCGCAGATGCACTGTCTGGCGGCGCAGGCGGTGACAACCTCTATGGCGGCGCGGGCGCGGACCGGTTCATCTATGTCGATGGCGCTGACCGCATCCGTGACTTTGCCAATAACCTTGATACCATCGTGCTGGAGCGTGACCTGTGGGGCGGCGGCAACCGCACCGTCGCGCGCATCCTGAATGATTTCGCCGATGATGTGGGCTCTGCCGTCGTGCTGCGTTTTGGCAATGGTGATACGTTGCGCATTGACGGCGTGGCAAATGTCAGTGCCCTGCTGGACGATATCGCCTTCATCTGATGCCTCAGATGATGTCAATCACCTGGTGCAGGTTGGCCAATGAGGCCACGCCCTGCACCACCAGCACATCGCCATCGCCAAAGTTGAATGTGATGTACCGCCCCTGATCATGCGCATATTGCGCCACCAGCTCGCGCACATCCGTGCCGCGTGGCACCAAGGCCCGGTCGATCAGCAGCCTGTCGCCCTGTGCCGCCCGGAAATCCACCACCGTGTCGCGCCCCGCCTGAAACACAAACCGGTCCGCCCCCGCCATCCCCACCAGCCGGTCATTGCCATCACCGCCTGACAGCCGGTCCACACCCGCACCCCCAATCAACGTATCCGCCCCAGCCCGCCCCAACAGCGTATCATTCCCCGCCATCCCGTTCAGCAAATTTGCCCCGGCATTCCCGCCCAGCGTATCCCTTAGAACTGTGCCCCGCAGATGTTCCACTGACGCATATGTATCCCCCCGCGCCTCGCCCGTGTTCAGGCGCGGGGTCATCATATCCGCCACCACCCCACGCCCACCCACGGCCCGGTACGCCGCCATATCACGGCCCAAACCCCCAATCAGCCGATCCGCCCCCGCCCCCCCCACCAATACATCATTGCCAAGGTCCCCACTCAGCACATCCCCGCCCAAAGACCCGGCCAGCGTATCCGCCCCCGCCCCGCCATACAGGCTGTCATTGCCTTCGCGCCCCACCAGCATATCCGCCGCCGCAAAGCCGAACAGCCGGTTGGCCACCGCATTCCCCGCCAGCATGTCGCGCTGCACCGTGCCGAACACATCCTCGACGGACACATACACATCGCCCAACGCCTCACCCGTATTGCGCGCCGTATACCTCAAATCCGCCACCACACCGCGCAATCCCACAGCCGTATACGCCACCACATCCCGCCCCACCCCACCATCCAGCACATCCCCCCCCGCCCCGCCCAACAGCACATCATCGCCAAGGCCGCCCGACAACCGGTCCCGCCCCACCTGCCCCAACAGCCGGTCATTGCCCCCATCGCCCAATAGCAGATCATCCCCCAGCCGCCCCCAGATGCTGTCACGTCCATCAAGGCCCGACAGCGCATCCGCCAGCGCCGACCCCAAAATCCGGTCCCCCCCGCGCGAGCCTGACACCGCCTCGATCGACAGGAACATATCTCCCGCCGCCATTCCCGTGCCCGCCCCCGGCAGTTGCATGTCAATGACCAGCCCCGTTAGCGCCGCGCCATAACTCACCCGGTCATAGCCCGCCCCGCCGCGCAGCGTATCCGCCCCCGCTGACCCTGCGATCACATCATTTCCTGCACCGCCCGCCTGCACCTCACCCACCGCCGTGCCCGCCAGAAACCGCCCCGCCGCCACGGGGGGTGCCGACAGATGCCACAGACCAAAGAAGTCCTCTGTGCCGAACATGCTTTCCCGCAGCACCTGCCCATTGGCCGCCTGAATGATGATCCGTTCATCGCCAAACGTCAGCCACAACCCCCCCCCGCGGTCCGTGTTTGCCGGCGCGTCCGGCGAAAACACCCGGCCCCAGTTTGACAGATCAATCCGGTCCACCCCCAGCTGAAAATCCCGGATCACATCTGTCGTGCGCCCCGGCCTCCGAGGAAACGTGTGGGCGGCGGGGCGGGGGGGGGGGGGGGGGGGGGGGGGGGGGGGGGGGGGGGGGGGGGGGGGGGGGGGGGGGGGGGGGGGGGGGG